>CAXUIQ010000206.1:0-7045 GCA_964250815.1 uncultured Acetobacteraceae bacterium | reverse complement strand
ACGGGTTCGCTGTGGTCGCCTGGTAGCCGCCCGCGGCGGCAAGCACCAGCGCCACTGGCAGCCAAGCCAGCAACGCCGCCCCGTGCCGCACCGCCCAGTCCCGCGCCAGCGCCACGGTCACGCCGCTCAGCGCGAAGCCGACCATGACGATGGAGATGACCCAGTAGCCGTATTCCGACCACTTCGCGACGGCAAAATACCGGGTGAGCGCGATCTCATAGGCCACCGCGGCGCCGGAAATCAGGAACAGCGGCACCAGCGACATGCGCGGCCGGCCCGCCTTGGCCGTGCCCGTCCCGGCCATGTCCGCCTGGGCCACGGTCGTCATGGCCACACCCGGCGGCTGATGAAATCCTGCAGCACGCTGTTGAAGCGCGCCGGCTCGTCCACGAACAGCGCATGGCCGGCCCCGGCGAACAGCGCGGTCTCCGCCGTCGGGTGCCGCGCGGCAAGGTTGGCCGCCTGCTCGGCAAAGCGGGGACGGACGACGTAAAGGACCGGCTTGCGCACGGAGTACACCGCATCCCGCCAGTAGCTGCGCGGCGCCGCGTAGCCTGCAAGCCGGGCGGCCACTTCGGGCGGCGTGTGCAGCGCGGCGTCGGTGAGGCGCTCCAGGTAGGCCTCGCCGGGGCCGCTGCGGAACATGCCCTGCACGAAGCGGCGCATCTGCACCTCGCGCTCCAGCGGCGGGCCGCGGCGCAGCGGCAGGCCGGACGGCTTGGGCGGCGGGTCCTCGCCGATGGAGTTGTCGATCAGCACGAGGCCGGCCAGCCGCGCGTCCCCGGCCTGCTGCACGTAGGCCAGGCTGTCGAGCACGCCCAGCGACCAGCCGACCAGCAGCACCGGCCGGCCGCCCAGCGCCGCGATCAGCTCGCCGATGTCCTGGCCGCGCCGAGCCGGGGTATAGCCTTCCGGCGGGATGTCGCTGTCGCCCTGGCCGCGCGGATCGAGCGCCACGACATGGTAGGCCCGGGAAAACGCGGCGATCTGCGCCTGGAAGATCCAGGCCGGCATCGCCCAGCCCGGCACGAACACGATCGTCGGCGCTCGCGGCGGCCCGTCCTCGATCAGGTGCAGCCGAACGCCGTCCGATGTCTTGAAAGAAAGGTCGGCTGCCCAGGCCGGCGCGGCCCATGCCGCGAGCAGGAAGGTCAGCAGGGGCACGAACCATGGGAAGCGGCGATCACGCATTCCGTGTTATGGCCGGAAGCATCGCAGCCGTGTCAACCGGGCGCTGCGTGGGGCCGGCACTTTCGGAGGAGATTGCACGTTGAGCGATGACCAAGACCCCGGCCGCATCCGCCAGATCGTGGCGGCAATCGTCCTGCTGGCCGTCTTGGTCGGCGGCGGCCTTTGGCTGACAGGGGCGCTCCGAGGCTCGGCGGAGTCCCAGGACTGCCTGGCAGCCGGGCGCACCAACTGCGCGCCCGTCCGAGGTTAGGCATCATTTGGCGGAGTGTGCCACGCTCCGCCGGTAGAACGATGCGTCCAGACAAGCTTGCTTAGTGCCCGATGTCCCGGGGCACGTCGGCAGACCGGAGCTGCAAGTCGCGCATCCCGGCCCCGATCACGATGGCGACGCCGAGCAGCACGGCGCACACGGCAAACGAGAGCTGGAAGCCGCCGACCAACGCCGCCCGGGCTTGACCAAGGCTGCCGAGGTCGGCCACGCCCTCCGCCCCGCCCCGCAAGGCGCCCAGGTCCACGCTGTTCGCGATCCCCGCCGCATGCAGCCCGGCGTTGAAGCGGGCGACCAAGAGCGAGCCGACGATGGTGCTGCCGAAAGCGCCGCCCATCGAGCGCAGGAACAGCAGGGACCCGGTCGCCGCCCCCACGTCGCGCCGCGCCGCCGCGTTCTGCACCTGCATCAGGATGCTCGGCATCGCAGCGCCGGTGCCGACGCCCAGCAGCGCCGTGCAGGGCAGCACGAGCCAAACCGGCGCGCTGCCGGCCAGCACGGCCAGGCCCGCGAAGCCCGCGACCGAGCCAAGCAGCGCCGTCAGCACGATGCCCTTGGTGCGCCCGATCCGCCGGGCATACTGGCCCGACGAGAAGGCGCCGACCACCGTCGCCACCAGGAACGGCATCACCATCAGCCCGGACCCGGCGGCGTCCACCCCGAGCACAAGCTGGAAATACAGCGGCAGCAGGAACGTGGCGCCAAACATGCCGAGCGAGGTGAAGAACGCGATCAGCACGCCGCGCAGGAACACGGAATTGCCGAACAACCGCGGCGGCAGGATCGGGTCGGCCACGCGGCGCTCCTGCCAGACCAGCACCGCCAACAGCGCGACGCCCAGGGCGCCCATGCCCAGCACCGGCGCCGACGCCCAAGGGAATTCCACCCCGCCCCAGCTCAGCATCAGCAGCAGCGCGGTGACGCCCGCCGCCAGCAGCGCCGCGCCCACGCCGTCGATGCGCGCGTCCCGCCGCTGCACCACGATGGTCCGCAGCGCCCGGTCGCACAGCCACATGGCCGCCAGCCCCACCGGCAGGTTGGCCCAGAACACCCAGCGCCAGGACAGATGATCCGTCACGTAGCCGCCCACCAGCGGCCCGGCGACCGAGGCCACGCCCCACATCGACGCCATGTAGCCCTGGTAGCGCCCCCGCTCCCGCGGCGAAACCACGTCCGCCACCGCGGCCTGCGCCATCGACATCAGCCCGGCACCGCCCAGGCCCTGCAACGCCCGCGCGGCGATCAACTGCGGCAAGCTCTGCGCGAAGCCGCAGATCATGCTGGCGGCGATGAACAGCACCAGCGCCGGCAGCAGCAAGGCCCGGCGCCCGTAGATGTCCGACAGCTTGCCGTAGATCGGCGTCGCCGCGGTGCTGGTCAGCAGGTAGGCCGTGACGATCCAGGACAGGTGCCCGAACGCGCCCAGGTCGGCGGCCATGGCGGGGACCGCGGGGATCACCACCGTCTGGTCCAGCGCGGCCAGCAGGATGCACAGCATGATCCCGATGATCACGCGCTTGATCTGCTGGTGGGTGTAGGCCGGGATCGCCTTGGAGAGTGCCGCCGTGGTCTGGTCGCTCGGAACGATGTCGGCCATCAGCCGGGCTTACTCCTCCCCGCCCGGCATGTCAGCCCCTTCAGGCCGCGGCCCGCTTGCGCGCGGCGGCGTCGCGCAGCAGCCGGTCCAGGATCGCCGCCCGCTGCTGGTATGTGTGCTGGGCCAGCACGCGCGCCCGGGCGGCGTCGCCGATGGCGCGGGCGCGGGCCGGGGTCAGGGCCTGGAGGTGCTCTGCCACGTCGGCGCCGTCCCGCGCCACCAGCACCTCGTCGCCGGGCTGCAGGAACAGCTCGATGCCTTCCCATGCGTCGGTGATGAGGCACGCGCCGGCGCCCGCCGCCTCGAAGACGCGGGTGGCCGGGGAGAAGCCCACGGCCGCCATGCTGTCGCGCGCCACGTTCAGCACCGCGAGCGCGGAGCAGTTGAAGGCGTTGTGGTCCGCCGTGCCCACGTGCCCGACCGCGCGGACGTTGCCCGGCGTCGCCTTGCCGTACCAGCCGTTGCCGCCCAGCAGGAACGCTTGGGCGGGACAACGCGCCGCGGCGTCGAGGAAGAAAGCTTCCACCCGGGCCTCCCGGTCCGGCAGGCGGTTGGCGAGGAAGGCGAGATCCGCTTGGTATCGCGGCATGGGCGCGACCGGATGGTGCGTCGCCGGGTCGAGCGCGTTGTAGATCGGCACGCACTGCCGCGCCCCGAACGCCATGTAGGCGTCCACGACCGGCGGCCCGCCGCCATAGGTCAGGACGAGGTCGAGGCCCGGCAACGCGCTGCGCATGGGATGCGCTGCGTCGGCGCGGACGGCGGCGAGGGTCGCGGGGGCGTCCACGTCCATGAACGCCCTGACGGCGCCGGGCCGGGCGTGCCGGAGGATGCCGGCCAGCAGCTCGTCGTCGAACACGCCGACGCCGCTCGCCTTGATCACGATGTCGGCCCGCGGAGCCTCGGCCAGCACCCCCTCCACCCCGGCGGCCGTGGCAGGATAGACGACGACGCGCGCCCAGTCCGGCGGGTCGATGTCGCGATGGTTCTGCCGGTCGAAGGCGTTCGGCTCATAGAAGGCGATGCCGTGGCCCAGCCGGGCCAACGCGCCCAGCAGGCCGCGGTAATAGGTTGCGGCGCCATTCCAGTAGGACGACAGCAGGCTCGATCCGTAGAAGGCGATGTCCATCAGGCGCTCAGGGTTCGGGGGGCGTCGAGCCGGTCCAGGATGCCGAACAGCTCGTCCACGCGGTGCGCGCAGCTATGCCGGGCACGTATGGTGGCGAGGCCATGGGCCGCGAGCGCCGCGGCGCGGGCCGGGTCGGCGTCGAGGGCCGCCAAGTGCCGCCGCATCTCGGCGCCGTCCCGTGCCATCAGGAAGTCCTGGCCCGGCGTGAACAGCCCCTCCGAATCGTCCCAGGGAGCGGAAACCAAGGGGATGCCGCAGGCCAACGCCTCAAATACGCGGATGGTCGGGATGCCCGGCAGCGCCGTGGCGTAGAAACGGCGCGGCACGTGCACCGTCATCTTGTGCCGCGCGAACACGCTTGGCGCGTGCGCGTTCGGCAGCCAGCCGCGGTAGCGCGCGCCATGCCGGGCGAGCGTGGCCAGGGCCGGCTCGGGGTAGCGCACGCCGTAAACGTCGAGCGGCAGGCCCAGGGCGGCGGCGGGGGCGAACAGGAACGCTTCCCGCTCCGCCGGGCGGTCGCCGGCGCCCCAATTGCCGAGCCAGACGGCGCCGGTGCGCGCGCCTTCGGCCTCCGGCGGGCGGAACAGGCGGGTGTCGGCAGCCTCGTGCCAAACGAACACGCGACCGCCCCAGCCCCAGCCGCGGTAGATCCCGGCCAGCGCCGCCCCGAAGGCGAGCACGCCGTCATAGGCCGACAGGTCGTAGCGGCGCATCGCGCCGGGGTCGCTCGCGGCGCGGTGGTGGGTGTCGTGGAACAGCAGGCGGAAGCGGTGGCCGGCGCGGCGCAGGCGTCCGACGCCGGCGACCAGCGCAGGCTCGTTCCACTCATGCACGACCACGACATCGGCGCCGTCCACCAGTCCGGCCAGGTCGGCGTCGGGGTCATAAACGGTGCTGGACAATTCGGGATAGGCGTCCTGCCAGCCCGTTTCGGCCGCCGGGCCGCCGTCGGCACGGAGGTTCTCGCGGCTCCAGGCGCCTGCAGGTTCAAAGGCCCGGACCTCGTGCCCGCGCGCCACCAGGTCGCGCAGCACGCCGCGCAGGAAATGCGCGTTGCCGTGGTTCCAGCAGGACGCGAGGGAATGGGTGAAATAGACGAAGCGCATCAGGCCCGCGCCATGACGCCGCGATGCACCGCAAGCGTGCCGGACACCATTTGTTCAACCGTGTAGCGCCGGGCGCGTTCCTGCGCCCGCGCGGCCCAAGGCTCCGGCTTTGCCAAGGCTTGCCGCAGGGCTGGACGCAGCCCGGCCTCTTCCGCCACAAAGATCGCGGCGCCGTCCCACAACTCGCGGAAGCCCGGCGTGTCGGACAGCACCAACGCCATGCCGGCCTGCGCGGCTTCCAGCACCGCAAGGCCGAACGGCTCGTAGCGCGCCATGGAGGCGAACACGGCGGCCCCGGCATACTCGGCGGCGAGCGCGTGCGGGGCCAAGGCCCCGAGCAGCCGCAGGTGGTCGAACCGGACTTCGGACCCGTCCGGGCTTCGGGTCGGGCCGGCGGCCATGATCGGCACCTCCAATGCGGGTGCGGCGCGGTCGAGCCAGTCCGTTGCCTTGCCCTCGTCCCAAAGGCGGCCAGCCGTGAGCACGCCGGGGCGCCGGGGCCGCGGGGGGACGAGCAGGGTGCGGCTGCCGTTGTGGACGACCCGCACCGCCATAGGGCCGTAGGCGGCCCTTGTCGCTTGGGCATGCGCGGCGGTCGGCGCGATCACCGCCTTCGAGGCCAGCAGGCCCGCCCGGGTCGCCGTGCTGCGCCAAGCGAAGTCGTCCGGCATCGGGCCGCCCCGCACCGCGCGCCACCAGGTCGCTACGCAGGAGTGCGCGACCGACACGACCGGCGCCGGCCAGCGCGCTGCCCCGACCAGCGCCGGCGCATGCAGGTGCACGCTGTCCACGCCCGCCATCGCTGCCATCCCGGCCAGACGTTCGCTGGCTTGGGCAAGCTCCGCCGGCGTCGCCGCCGTCCAGTCGAGCGGCAAGCCGGTCTCCGCCAGGCGAAGGCCGGGCACGGATTCGGCTTCCGCACGCTGGGTCGGATCGGCAGACGGCCCCAGGACGGCCAGCACCGTTTGGACGCCATGCTCTGCCATTCCCGCCGCAAGGTCCACCGAGTAGCGCCAAACCCCGCCCACCGCGTCGGTCGTCATCAGCAGGCGCGGCGCGTGGCGCCCTACCCCGTCCGGCACGCCTGTTCCAGTTCCCGCAACGGCAGCGGCCGGCCCTCCTGGATGTCGGAGAACGACGAGAATTGGCCGAGGTAATGGGAATGCGCCCGCTCCCAGGCCGCCTCGTCGGGCAGGCCGAACAGCCGGCGGTAGTCCGGCGAGCTGGGATACGGGTAGAGCGGCACGGGATCGTTCGCCCATACGCCGGCCGCCCGCAGCCGGTCCCGCCAGGCCGTCACCAGCGCCTCGTCGTCGCCCTCCGTTTCCAGCAGGTTGGCCTGCACGAAAGGCACGTGCCGCCGGGCCAGGATGAGCAGGTCCGCCAACTCGTCGGTGGTCATGCGGCAGCGCTTGTCGAGCGCCGCGCGTCCGTCTTCCGTCAGGCTCTCGACCCCGGCCTCGATCGACACGCAGCCGGCGGCGCCCAGCAGGGCGAGCATGTCGGGCTTCCACAGGTCGATCCGGGTCTGCACACCGAACTCGACGGGCCGCTCCCGCAGCGCTTCCAGCAAGGGGCGCTGCGGCAGGAAGATCTCGTCGATGAAATAGACGTACTCGGCGCCCTGCGCGATCAGGCCGTCGATCTCGGCCAGCAGCGCAGGCAAGCCGCGCCGCCGGTACTTGTCGCGGAAGTCGATCTTCGCGCAAAAGCTGCACGAATACGGGCAGCCGCGCGACGCCTCCACTTCTGCC
>CAXUIQ010000205.1:0-7048 GCA_964250815.1 uncultured Acetobacteraceae bacterium | reverse complement strand
CGCGCCCGGCGGCGGCGCCCGCCGCGCCCGGCGCCCCGGTGGAGACGCTCCGCCTCAAGACGGCGAAGGCCGGCGAGGAGGAGGAAGCGCCCCGCCGCCGCCCCGGCATCGTGCTGCCCGGCCGCAAGCCGGCCGTGCCGGTGGCCAAGAAGGCCGCGGACGACCGCCGCCGTCCCGGGCGCATCGACGTGCAGGCGGCCATCGAGGGGGACGACGACAAGTCGCGCAGCCTCGCTTCCGTCCGCCGCCAGCGGGAACGGGAACGCCGGCAAGCCGAGCTTGAGCTGCTGCGCAGCGACCAGGTGAAGGTGGTGCGCGACGTGGTGCTGCCCGAGGCGATCACGGTGCAGGAACTGGCGAACCGCATGGCGGCGCGCGTGCCGGACGTGGTCAAGGCGCTGATGCGCATGGGCGTGATGGCGACGGTGACGCAGGTGCTGGACGCCGACACGGCCGAGCTGGTCGTCGAGGAGTTCGGCCATCGCAGCCGCCGGGTCAGCGAGAGCGACGTGGAGCTGGGCATCGACGGGGAAGAAGACGTCGATACCGAGCTGGAGCCGCGTCCCCCGGTGGTCACGATCATGGGTCACGTGGACCACGGCAAGACTAGCCTGCTGGACGCGCTGCGCAGCACGGACGTGGCTGCGGGCGAAGCCGGCGGCATCACCCAGCATATCGGCGCCTACCAGGTGCAGCTTTCCGGCCATGAGGACAAGCTGACCGGCGACAAGGACGGGCCGCGGATCACCTTCATCGACACGCCAGGCCACGAGGCGTTCACCGCCATGCGCAGCCGCGGCGCGTCCGTCACCGACATCGTCGTGCTGGTGGTTGCCGCCGACGACGGCGTGATGCCGCAGACGGTCGAGGCGATCCGCCACGCCAAGGCGGCCAACGCGCCCTTGATCGTCGCGATCAACAAGATCGACAAGCCGGACGCCAACCCGAACCGCGTGCGGCAGGAGCTGCTGAGCCACGAGGTCGTGGTGGAGGAGATGGGCGGCGAAACGCAAGACGTGGAGGTTTCGGCCACCAAGCTGACCGGGCTGGACACGCTGGAAGAGGCGATCCTGCTGCAGGCGGAGATCCTGGATCTGCGCGCCAACCCCAAGCGCGCGGCCGAGGGTTCGGTGATCGAGAGCCGGCTGGACCGCGGGCGCGGCCCCGTGGCGACCATCCTCGTGCAGAAGGGCACGCTGAACCAGGGCGACATCGTGGTGGCCGGCGCCGAGTGGGGCCGGGTGCGGGCGATGCTCGACGACAAGGGCAAGCAGATCAAGGTGGCCGGCCCGTCCACGCCGGTCGAGATCCTGGGCCTGAGCAGCGTGCCCGTCGCCGGCGAGCCGTTCGTCGCGGTGGAGAACGAGGCGCGCGCCCGCGAGATCAGCGAGTTCCGCCAGCGCAAGCTCCGGGACCGCTCGGCGGCCGGCGCCACGGCGGCGCGCGGCACGCTGGAGGAGATGCTGGCCCGGGCCGTAGCGGGCGAGCTGAAGGAGGTCGCCATCCTGGTCAAGGCCGACGTGCAGGGCAGCGCCGAGGCCATCCAGGGCGCCGTGATGAAGCTCGCGCACGAGGAGGTGAAGGTCCGCGTGCTGCTGTCCGCCGTGGGCCAGATCACCGAAAGCGACGTGCAGTTGGCACGCGCCAGCGACGCCGTGATCGTGGCCTTCAACGTCCGCGCCACTGCCCAGGCACGCGAGCTGGCGCAGCGGGACGGGGTGGACATCCGGTACTACTCGGTCATCTACGACGTGTCCGACGACATCGAGAAGATGGTCAAGGGCAAGGTGGCCCCGAAGGCGCGGGAGAACTTCCTGGGCTACGCCGAGATCCGCAAGGTGTTCGACATCACCAAGACCGGCAAGGTCGCCGGCTGCATGGTGACGGAGGGCCTGGTGAAGCGCGGCGCCGGGGTGCGGCTGCTGCGCGACGGCGTGGTGATCCACAATGGCGAGCTGAGCCAGTTGAAGCGCTTCAAGGACGACGTGCGGGAGGTGGCGCGCGGCTACGAATGCGGTCTGAGCTTCGCCGGGTTCAACGACCTGCGCGAGGGCGACATGGTCGAGTGCTTCGAGATCGAGATGGTCCCGGGGTGAGCAAGCAGCCCCGTCCCAAGCAGGGTGCGGCGCCGGGGCAGGCGCGGCCCGGCAGCAGGCCGCGGAACGCCCCGGCGAAAGCGCCGACGCAGCGGCAGTTGCGCGTGTCGGAGGAAATCCGGCACGTGCTTTCGTCGCTGTTCTTCCGCGGCGACTTCCGGGACCCGGAGCTTGCGGACGCGAAGATCACGGTGACGGAGGTGCGGATCAGCCCGGACCTCAAGAACGCCACCGCCTTCGTCGCCCGGCTGGGCCGCAGCGACATTGACGCGCTGCTGCCGGCGCTGCGCCGCGCCGCGCCCTATTTCCGCATGCAGCTTGCCCACGGAATGCGGCTGCGGGTGGCGCCCCAGGTGTCGTTCCAGCCGGACACGACGCTTGACTATGCGATGCACGTGGACCGGCTGCTGCGGGCGCCGGAGGTGGCGCGGGACCTGGCACCCGCCCCGCCGTCCGCCGGTTCCGACCCGTAGGACCGGCTCTTACCACCAAGGATTTCCGATGCGACGCAAGCATGGCCGCCCGCTGAACGGGTGGCTGGTGGTGGACAAGCCGCCGGGCATGACCAGCACGGACGTGGTGAACCGCGTGCGCCGCGGCTTCGACGCGCAGAAGGCCGGGCACGGCGGCACGCTGGACCCGCTGGCGACGGGAGTGCTGCCGGTGGCGTTCGGCCATGCCACGAAGACCGTGCCCTATGTCATGGATGGCACCAAGCTGTACCGCTTCACGCTGCGCCTGGGCGACGCGCGGGACACGGACGACGCGGACGGGCAGACGGTCGCGACCTCCGACGCGCGCCCGACCGACGCGCAGATCGCGGCGGCGCTGCCGGCGTTTCAGGGCGACATCATGCAAGTCCCGCCGGCCTACTCCGCCATCAAGGTGGCGGGCGAGCGGGCCTACGACATGGCGCGGGAGGGCCGCGCGCCCGTGCTGGAGCCGCGCCCGGCGCGCGTGGACCGCTTCGCCCTGGTGGAACGCCCCGACCCGGACACCGCCGTGTTCGAGGTGCAGTCCGGCAAGGGCGTGTACATGCGCAGCCTCGCCCGCGACCTGGCGCAGGCCTGCGGCACGCTGGGCCACGTCGCAGCGCTGCGCCGGCTGCGCGTCGGGCCGTTCACGGAAGCACAAGCGATTTTGCTGGACAAATGCGCGGCATCGGCGGACAACGCGCCGGCTCCCCCGAACCTCTTGCTTCCTGTTGCGATCGCGCTGGCCGACATCCCGGCGCTGGCCTTGACGGAGGCGGAGGTCTTCGGCCTGTCGAACGGCCAGGCGATCAACCTGGTGGACTTGATGGGCCGCATTCCACAAGCGGCCGATCCGAATGGCGGGTTGGCCCGCGCCATGGCGGGGACGCGCGTGATCGGTTTGTGCCGGCTGAGCGATGGCTGGCTGAAACCGGAACGCCTGTTGTAAACCCCCTTCTGGAGTTCATCCGATGTCGATCACCGCAGAGCGCCGCACGGCGCTCGTTTCCGAGTATGCGACCGGCGCCGCCGACACAGGCAGCCCCGAGGTGCAGGTCGCGCTGGCCACCGAGCGCATCGTGAACCTGACCGAGCACCTCAAGGTCCACGCCAAGGACTTCCACAGCCGCCGCGGCCTGCTGATGCTGGTGGGCCGCCGCCGCCGCTTGCTGGACTACCTGAAGAACAAGGACGACGCCCGCTACCAGGCGCTGATCGGCCGTCTGGGCCTGCGCCGCTAGCCGATCGCCACCCCGGCGCCATGGGGGTGCCGGGCCACCGCCGCGCGATGCGGCACGAGCCGTCGGACCCGTCCGAAACGGCGCCTCCGGCCACATGGCTCCTCGGGCTGCACCGCTTGCAGTCCGCTTCCATGTGGCCCGAGTCGCCGCCCCACCGGACCCAGGCCTCGCCCACTCGTCGCCCGTCCCGCGCTTCGAGGACACGACATCAATGTTCAACTACTTCCGCAAGGAAATCGACTGGGGCGGGCGCAAGCTGGTCCTGGAAACCGGGAAGATCGCGCGCCAGGCGGACGGCGCCGTCATGGCCCGCTACGGCGACACCATCGTGCTGTGCACGGCCGTCGGCGTGCGGTCCGCAAAGCCCGGCCAGGACTTCTTCCCGCTCACCGTGAACTACCAGGAAAAGGCGTTCGCCGCCGGCAAGATTCCCGGCGGCTTCTTCAAGCGCGAAGGCCGTCCGTCCGAGAAGGAAGTGCTGGTCAGCCGCCTGATCGACCGCCCGATCCGCCCGCTGTTCCCCCAGGGCTTCCGCAACGAGGTCCAGGTGGTCGCGACCGTGCTCAGCCATGACATGGAGAACGACCCGGACATCGTTGCGATGGTTGGATGCTCGGCCGCGCTGACGCTGTCGGGCATCCCGTTCTTCGGCCCGGTTGGCGCCGCCCGCGTGGGGTTCGCCAATGGCGAGTACCTGCTGAACCCGACCGCCGAGCAGCTTGCGGGCAGCAAGCTCGACCTCGTGGTGGCCGGCACGGGCGAAGGCGTCCTGATGGTCGAGAGCGAGGCGCAGGAGCTGTCCGAGGACGTGATGCTCGGCGCCGTTACCTTCGGCCACACCCAGTTCCAGCCGGTGATCCAGGCGATCATCGAGCTTGCGGAGCACGCGGCCAAGGAGCCGTGGACCATGGCGGAGCCGGTACCGGAGCTGGCCGTGCTCACCGGTCGGATCGACGAGTTGGCCCGCGCCAGCCTGGCCGAGGCATACCAGGAGCGGCAGAAGCAGGTCCGCCAGGACAAGGTCGGCGCGGCCAAGAAGGACGCGCTCGAAATCCTGGTGAGCGAGGGGCACGACGCCGAGGCCGCCAAGTCCCTGTTCAAGCAGCTTGAGGCGGACGTGGTGCGCAACGCGGTGCTGGACACCGGCTTGCGGATCGACGGGCGCGACACCAAGACCGTGCGGCAGATCGTGGCCGAGGTCGGCGTGCTGCCCCGTGCCCACGGCAGCAGCCTGTTCACCCGCGGCGAAACCCAGGCGCTGTGCGTGGCCACGCTCGGCACCGGGCAGGACGAGCAGGTGATCGACGCGCTCGAAGGCGAGCGTCGTGAACACTTCATGCTGCACTATAACTTCCCGCCCTACAGCGTTGGCGAGGCTGGCCGTATGGGCAGCCCCGGCCGCCGCGAGATCGGGCATGGCAAGCTCGCCTACCGCGCCGTCCGCCCGGTGCTGCCCGGCAAGGACGTGTTTCCCTACACCATGCGCGTCGTGAGCGAGATCACCGAAAGCAACGGCAGTTCCTCCATGGCGACCGTCTGCGGCAGCAGCCTGGCGCTGATGGACGCGGGCGTGCCGCTCGCCCGCCCGGTGGCCGGCATCGCCATGGGCCTCATCAAGGAGGACCGCGGCTTCGCCGTGCTGTCCGACATCCTCGGCGACGAGGACCACCTGGGGGACATGGACTTCAAGGTGGCCGGAAGCGCCGAGGGCGTCACCAGCCTGCAAATGGACATCAAGATCACCTCCATCACCGCTGACATCATGAAGGTCGCGTTGGAGCAGGCGCGGGACGGGCGGCTGCACATCCTGGGCGAGATGGCGCGCGCCATCCAGGGCGCCCGGTCCGACGTCGCGGCGACCGCCCCGCGCATCACGATCATCACCGTGCCGAAGGAGAAAATCCGCGAGGTGATCGGCACCGGCGGCAAGGTGATCCGCGACATCGTGGAGCAGAGCGGCGCCAAGGTGGACATCGAGGACGACGGCACCATCAAGATCGCCGCCACGAGCGACACGGCCAGCCAAAAGGCCATCGACATGATCCGCGGCATCGTGGCGGAGCCGGAGGTCGGCCAAATCTACAACGGCAAGGTGGTCAAGACGGCCGATTTCGGGGCATTCGTCAATTTCCTGGGCGCCCGGGACGGGCTGGTGCACATCAGCGAGCTGACGCAGGGCCGGGTCAACAAGACGACGGACGTGGTGAACCAGGGCGACGCCGTGAAGGTGAAGGTGCTCGGCTTCGACGACCGCGGCAAGGTCAAGCTGTCTATGCGCGTCGTCGATCAGGCGACCGGGGCCGACATCACCGAGCAGGTCGGCAGCAAGGGCGGGCGCGACGGCGGGCGTGAGAATGGGGGTCGCCGCGAGCGGTCGGAGCCTGACGCAGCGGAATAAGCTGCGCGCTCCAAACGATCCGCGGCTGGGTCTAGTAAATCTGGACCCAGCCGCCAATGTTTCAGACTGTTACAAAGAAGGTCTGGGCGGGGATGAAATCTGTCAACGCGATACAGATGGGCGGCGTGGACGTCCTGCCGTTGATCGAAGGCGGAAAAGGCATCGGCGTTTCGACCGGCGTGAGTTCGGGCCATTGGGCCAGCGCCGGCGGCGCCGGAACGTTCAGCGCCGTGAACGCCGACTTCTACGACGAGGACGGCAACCCGCTCGACCAGCCTTATCACGGGCGCACCAGGCGGGACCGGCATGAGGAGCTGGTGCAGTACGGCATCCAGGGCTGCATCGCCCAAGCACAGCGCGCCCACGACATCTCCGGCGGCCAGGGCCGGCTGCACGCCAACATCCTTTGGGAGATGGGCGGGGCGGAGCGGGTCATCACAGGCGTTCTCGAAGGCGCCAAGGGCCTGATCCATGGTCTCACCTGCGGCGCCGGGATGCCGTACCGCCTGTCGGACATCGCCGCGCGGTTCGGCGTGCATTATTATCCCATCGTGTCGTCCTCGCGCGCCTTCAGCGCCTTGTGGAAGCGCGCCTATTCCAAGGCGGCCTCCCTGCTAGGCGGCGTCGTCTATGAGGACCCTTGGCTCGCGGGCGGGCACAACGGCCTGTCCAACGGCGAGGACCCCAACAAGCCGGAGGACCCCTTCCCCCGCGTGCTGGCCTTGCGCAAGCTGATGCGCACCTTCGGGCTGGACCAGACCCCGATCATCATGGCGGGCGGCGTCTGGTGGCTGGAGGAGTGGGAGGACTGGATCGACAACCCCGACCTCGGCCCGATCG
>CAXUIQ010000204.1:0-7060 GCA_964250815.1 uncultured Acetobacteraceae bacterium | reverse complement strand
TAGAGCACGGCGCGCACCGGCAGCACGGCGAAGCCCAGCAGCAGGATCGGCTTGCGCCCGAGCCGGTCCGCGGTGCGGCCCACGGCGAGGGCGACCGGCAGCATGATGAGCTGGGCAGCGATGATGCACGACGACATCATCGCCGTTGCCCAGGCCGGATGCGAAACGGCGAGCTTCTGCCCCACGAGCGGCAGCAGCGGCGCGTTGGCGAAGTGGAACAGCATGGCGCACAGGGCGAAGGCCACCAGCGGCCGCGACCGCAGCAGCACGCCGTAGCCGGACGGCCCGGTTCCGCCCGCAGCCTGCGCAGCCCCGTCGTCGAGGCCGCGCGCCCGGTCCTCATCGATGGCCTGCGCCGGGATGCTCAGCACCGCGGCGCCGGCGAGCGCCGCGAAGAAGGGCACCATGAGGAACACGGCCCGCTGCGAGAAGACGTAGCCGACGGCGCCGGCGGCTGCGGCGATGGCGACGTTGCCGGCGTGGTCGAAGGCGGCGTTGCGCCCCAGGCGCCGGGCCAGCGCCGCGCGTGACACGAGGCCCAGCGTGAGCGCCGAGACGGCCGGGCCGAACACGTCGCCGACCACGGCCATGAGCGTGTTCGCCGCCAGCACCGGCCAGAACGAGGGTGCCGCGAAGATCGTCGCGGCGCCAACCGCGAGCACGGCAAGCGCCAGCACCACCGCAGCGCGCTTCGACCGCGTGGCGTCGAGGGCGGCGCCGATCGGCGTCTGGGCCGCGAGGCCGAGCAGGCCGCCCGCCGTCGTGACCCAGCCGACCTCGGTCTGGCTCCAGTGCTGCTGGGTGACCAAGAACACGTTGAGGTAGGGGCCGAGCGCGCCGCGCACGTCGGCGAGCAGGAAGTTCACCGCATCGAGGCCAGACGCAGAGCGTCCGTCCGACGAGGCCGGGCGGAACCCGGCCTGGCCCCCGGCGCCGGCGGCTTGCCCAGCCATGCCCGGTCAGAAGAAGGAGATGAGGGCGATGCCGGCGACCATCAGCGCGCCGCCGGCGATGCGCCCGAGGTTGAGCGTGTGCTGCTCCATGCCGAACATGCCGAACTGGTCCACGGCCAGCGACATCAGGATGTTGGCCGTGATGGTCAGGCCGCCGAACACGGCAGCCCCCACCTTGTCCACGAACAGCAGGCCGCAGATCACCGCGAACGCGCCGGCCAGGCCGCCCAGCGGCGCCCACCACGGCATGCTGCTCACGCCATCCGTCGTCGGCAGCGGGCGCGGCAGGCAGAAGAACAGCACGGCCAGGAAGAACACGATGGGCAGGAAGGACACGATGCTGGCGAGCCAAGGGTTGGTCAGCGCGCCGCGCAGCGCCCCGTTCATCGGCGGCCCCCACGCCTGCAACGCACCGCAAACGAGGATGATCGGGTACAGCCAGGCCGAGCTGATGTTTTCCACTGCTTCGTTCTCCAGACAGGTTGGGGTCAGCCGAACGCGAACGCGCCGGCGATGGCGAGGACGAGCGCCGGCGGCATCACCAGGGCGCCGAGCTTGAGAAAGGTCCAGGCCCCCACGCTCTGCCCCTCCCGCCGCAGCGCCGTGAGCCACAGGATGGTCGCGAGCGACCCGGTGACCGACAGGTTCGGCCCGAGGTCCACGCCGATCAGCACGGCGGCGCGCACGTGCTCCGGCACCTGGGCGATCTCGACCACGCGGCCCGCCACGAGGCCCGCCGGCAGGTTGTTCACCAGGTTGCAGCCGACCGCCAGCACGGCGCCCGAGAGCCAGGCGGCAAGCGTCGCCGACCGCTGCACCGCGTCGTGCAGCAGCCCAGCCAGGTCGCGGGTGACGCCTGTCCTCTCCAGCGCCTCCACCAGCACGAACAGGCCGGCGACCAGCGGCAGCACGCCCCAGGAGACGTTCTTCAGCACCGTCGCCGAGCCGGACCGCGAGCGCAGCAGCACCAGCGCCGCGGTCGCCGCGCCCGCAAGGAAGGTCGGCAGGCCCAACTGGATGTCGAACGCCGACGACGCCAGCAGCACGACGGCGGTGCCCGCGATGCCCCATGCCGCCATCGTGCCGCCAGCCGAAAGCTCTGGCAGCTCGATGTCTGCCGAGATGTCCTGCTGCAGCGAGCCTCGCTGGGTCCAGCGCAGCACGACGTAGGTGGCGAGGATGGACAGCAGCGACGGCAGCGCGTAGCGGGGCAGCCACTGCAGCAGCGGGGGCATGTGGCTGCCGTAGATCACGAGGTTGGCCGGGTTGGAGATGGGCAGCACGAAGCTCGCCGCGTTGGCGATGAAGGCGCAGATGAACAGGTAAGGGAGCGGCTTGTCGGCCTTGGCCGCCTTGACCACGGCGGCGACGGCCGGGGTCAGCACCACGGCGGTCGCGTCGTTGGACAGGAACGCGGTCACGACGGTGCCGACGCAGAACACCAGCGTGAACAGCCGGGTGGCCGACCCTTTCGCGAGGCCGGCGGCCTTGGCGGCGAGCCAGTCGAACAGCCCTTCCTGCCGGGCGACCTCGGCCAGCAGCATCATGCCGACCAGGAACAGGTAAACGTCCGTGCCCTTGAGCACGCCGCTGAGCGCGTCGGGCAGGGACAGCAGGCCGAGCAGCACGAGCAAGGCGGCGCCCGCCACGGCCCAGACGAATTCGGGCCAGGAGAACGGGCGGAAGATCACCCCGGCCGTGGCGGCGGCGGCGATGCCCCAGGTGGTCCAGGGCGAGGCGGCGAGCGCGCCCATCACGCCGCCCCGCCCTGGACGGCCGCGCCAGCCTGGCGCGAAGCGTCGGCGCCGGAGCCGGACGACCGCGTTTCCGGCATCAGCACGGCGAAGAACGCGCACGCCGCCCCGGCGATGGCGGCGAGATACAGGAAGCCCGCGGGGTAGCCGAACCCCTGCACGACAAAGCCCGCCGTCGCGTTGCTGAGCGCGGCGCCGATGCCGACGGACAAGGCCGTCAGGCCCTGCGCCAGGTTGAACCGCCCGGTGCCGCGCATCAGGTCGGATGCGATCAGCACCGAGACCACGCCGAAGATGCCCGCTGCCACGCCGTCCAGGAGCTGGATCGCCACCACGGCAACGGGGCTGGTGGTGAAGGAGAACAGCACGCCGCGCACCGGCAGCACGGCCAGCGCCAGGAGGAAGATCGGCTTGCGCCCGATCCCCCGTGCCGAGGCGCGCCCGACCGCCCAGGCGACGCCCACCATCACGAGCTGCGCCGCGATGATGCAGGCCGACAACGCGATGGTGTCGGTGCCGGGGTGCGCCACCGCGAGCACCTGGCCGGCCATCGGCAGCATCGCCGCGTTGCCGAAGTGGAACAGCACCACGGAGGCGAGGAAGATACGCAGGTCGCGCCGCTTCAACAGGTCGCGGAAGGCGGTCGGCTGGCCGCCCTCTGCCGTGTCCTCGCCGCCGCGCGCCCGCTCGTGGTCGATCTCGGACGGGTTGATCAGCGTGACGACTACCGCGCTCGCGACCGCGAAGGCGCAGACGAGGTAGAAGATCCAGTGGTAGCCGACATACTGGCCGAGCACCCCGGCCAGCCCGGCGGCCAGGAAGTTGCCGCCGTGGTTGAAGCTTTCGTTGCGGCTGATCCGCCCGTCGAACAGCCGCCGCCCCACAAGGCCCAGCGACAGCGCCGCGATGGCGGGCGGGATCACCGCCGACGCCGCGCCCAGCATCGCCTGCGCCGCGACCACCGTCGTGAAATGCGGAAAGAACACGATCATCAGGCACCCGGCCGCGACCATCAGACCCGACGCGACGATCAGCAGCCGCTTGGCGCGCGTCCCATCCACCAGCAGCCCGGCCGGCACCTGGCAAACCGCGGCGGCGACGGAGGACGCCGCCATGGCGATGCCGATGGCGCCCGCGTCCCAATGCTCGCCCCCCTTGAGGAACACGGACAGGTAGGGACCCACCCCGTCCCGCACGTCGGCCATCAGCAGGTTGATGCCGTCCAGGCCGCGCAGCGAGCGCGACGAAGGGGAAGCCTCGTCCGCCGTGCCCGCTCCGGCCGGCGTCGCCGCGGCGCTCACCACTTCTTCCCCCTCCGGTTCGGGCCGAGCTGGGTGTCGAAGATGCCACGCTCCGGCCAGGCGCCCACCCGGTCCCGGTCGCTGCCGTCTCCGGTTCCTTTGGGCGCTATCCAGCCTGGGCGGGGCGGCTCGACCGCGTCCTGGTCCGTCCGGCCCTGGGCATCCCGCGCCCGCACGCGCACGATGCTGCCGGGCGCCTCGCACCGGGCTTCCCACAGCGCATGCTCTCCCGGCGCCGCCGCCATCGGCATCCATGGGCCGTCGTCCGCCTGCGCTTCCACGGACGTGACCGGCGCGTCGCCCAGCACCTTGGCGCGCACGGTGAACGGGCCGCCCACGACCTGGCCCGCATCCGTCGCGAGCCGCCGGTCTGCCGGCTGCGTCAGCAGCACGAAAGGCCAGGCCGCGTCGAGCGCCTTGAAGCGCCAGCTCACCGTGCGCCCGTCCACGGCGGCGACCGAGAAGCCCGGCGGACCCTCCTCCACCTGCCCGGTCGAGCGCGTCGCCATGAAGACCGTGCTGCCGTCGTTGGCCAGCTCGTTGTAATGGGTGTGGCCCATGTCCACGCAAAGCACCTGCGGCCGGGCCAGCAGGGCGCCGAGCCGCTCGCCGCCTTCGCGCAGGTCGGCGGGGTAGGTGTGCATGAACACCACGGCACCCTGGCCAGACGCGGAGCGTCCGTCCGGGCCAGACGCGGAACGTCCGTCCGGGCCTGCCGCCTCGGCCGCCTCCAGCTCGCGTTCGGCCCACGCGAGTTGGTCCTCGCCCAAGCGGAAGTCGGGGCCGCCCGTGCCGGCGGAGACGACATCCAGGAACAGGCAGCGGCGCCCCGCGACCGTCTTGGCGAACGGCAGCCGCTCGGCGCCGAGCACGGCGTAGTAGGCATGGAGGCCAGACGCGGAGCGTCCGTCCGAGCTGCCCGGCTTGAAGTCGTGGTCGCCGGGCAGGACGTGCAGCGGCAGGCGCAAGGGCGCCACGGCGTCGCGCACGAGCTGGAACTGCTCGGGCGTGCCGTCGTCGGCATTGTCCCCGGGCAGCACGGCGAAATCCAGGCTGCCAGGCGGCAGGGCGTTGGCCAGGGCGACGATGCGGCAAAGGTCGCGGTGGTTCTCCAACCCCGCTTCGGTCAGGTGCAGGTCGCCGATGTGCAGCCAGGACAGCACGCCGCCCTGCTTGCCCGTGGCCTGCTTGCCCGTGGAAGGCATCACTTCTTCTCCTTGGGAATGATGGAGATCTGGCCGTCGCGCTCGACGATGGCGTAGCGCACCGCGTCGAGGTCGATCAGGCCCTGCTGGCGGATCGCGGTGCGGACGTCGGCCTCCTGCATCCGCATCTGCCGCATCTGGTCCTCCGACCAGCGCCCCTCCTCGAACACCACGATCGGCGTGCCATCGACGATGCGCTCGATGAACTGGGACTTGAGCTTCAGCCAACCCACCAGCACGTGCATGAGGCCCACGGTGAACACGCTGGTCATGGCCGCGGTGAAGGAGCGGTCCTCGCCCAGGATCGCGGACCCCGTCATGGCGCCGAACAGGAACAGCACCACCATGTCCAACGGCGCCGCCTGGCTTGCCGTGCGCCGCCCGATCAGGCGGATGGTGAACAAGATGACGAGGTAGGCGGTGGCGGCCTTCAGCACGGTGGCCATTACGGCAGCACCGCTTGGGACCAACGCAAGGGCGGCCCGTCGTTCAGGCGGGCCGAAAGGCGCAGCAGCCCGCCGCCGGCCGGCATGCCGCCCACCTGGATCGTCGCCTCGTGCGCGCCGGGCTGCACCGGGAAGACCATCCGGATGTCGCCCCCGCCCGCCATCCACTCCAGCGGCTGTGGGAACACCGACTGCAGCCCGTAGCCCTGCACGATGCTTGCGGGAAGGGTGATGGCGACCTTGTCCTGTCCAGGCGCCGCGGCCGCGCGGATGGTGAGGCCCGTCGGCGTGCCGAAACGCACGACCGGCGCGTGCTCGACTTCCAGATCCCCGGTCTTGACCCTCCTGGTCCACAAGCTCACCGGCCCGCCCCCGAGCAGCCCGGCCAGGGTGGCGCCGACTGCGAGCAGCATGACCGCACGCCCGGCCAGTTCCGCCTTGTGCCACCCGCGCTCGAAATCGGGGTAGAAGCCTGCCTTGGCCTCTTCGGGCATCGGGGGAGAGGGATGCATGGGCGGCTCCTGGGTAGTTCGCAAGCGAGGGTGCCGGGAATGGTCCCGCCGCACCAGGCCCCGGCGGGGAACGATCCGGGCCGCCAAGGCGAGACCATGGTGCTTGTTCCAAGACAGGACGGGCGGCCGCTTGCTGGCGGCCGCCTCCTTCCGGCCGGGTCAGCCGTGCTTGGGCGGCGGCGGGGGATGCCGCTCCTCACCCTTGGGCGGCTTTGGGTGCTTCTCGTGGCCTTCGGGCTTCTTCGGCTTCACCGGCTTCAGGGTGGCCGCCGACGCCCCGAGTTCCTTCGCGTCGATCACGGTCGCGCCGTCCGCGGTCGTGCCCGGGCCTCGGGCAGCGATCCGGGCGCCGGGATGCAGCAGCGATCCGTTCTCCCTCGCCTCGTGCGGAGGGACGCGGACGATGCGCCCATCCTCAAGCAGCGCGCCCCGAAGCTCGCCCTTCGGCCCGTGCAGGGAGCGTTCCACGACGCCCTCGACATCCACGGGCGGAGGCGGGGGCGCCTTGTCCGGCTTGTGCCCTTCCTTCCCATGGCCGTTCTTCGCGTGCGCGTCCTTCCCATGCCCGTCGCGCTTCTCCTCCCGCGGGCCGTTGTCCACGATCCGCCTGCCAGGCCCGGCCTCGATCGCGACGGCGGCGATCATCTCGACGTGGCGGGGCCGCACGCCATAGACCGCGATGGCGGCGCCGGGCTGCACGGCGGCGCGGATTTCGCCGCTGAGGTGCGGGGGGACGTGCACCTCCATGCCGTCGGCGAGCAGGATGCCGTCGATCTCGCCGTGCGGGTTGATCAGGAAGCGGTCCACGGTGCCTTCAGTCTTCGGCAGGTGGCCGGGGTCGATCCAATGCATGTCAGGTGTCCTTCTGCGGGATCGCGGGGCCGGACGG
>CAXUIQ010000203.1:0-7192 GCA_964250815.1 uncultured Acetobacteraceae bacterium | reverse complement strand
TCGTGCTGGAGCGCGGCCTGGCCGGCGACCTGCTCGACCTGCAGGTGGCGCTCGCCCCCTGCCTCGTCGGCTACGGCGAGAGCGGCGAGTGGCTGCTGGCCGACCCGGCGACGCGGCGCGACGGCAATCCCTATGGCGAGTGGATCGCCGCCTATACGGGCGAGGGCTATCGCAGTGTGGTGTGCGACGCGATCGCGATGCTTGACCGGCTGGGCGGGACGCACGGCGCGGCGGCGCGCTACCCGCAGCTCCTCGCCACCTTCGTGGCCGCGACGCGGCTGGAAACGGCGTTCTGGGACATGGGCTGGCGGGCCGGGTCGGCCTCGTCCCCGCCGGGGTGAAAGCCAGATTTGCATGAGACAGCAATCCTGGCACTCCACTGGTGGCTGACCCGCCCTCCCGCTTCGCGGTTGCCGGGTCAGCCTGGTTCGACGGCACCGCAGCAGGGCAGGGCAAGACGGATCGTGGTGCCCTGCCCCGGCGTGGCCTCGACGTCGATCTTGCCGCCGCACATGGACGCGAAGCGGCGCGCCATCCACAAGCCGAGGCCCGTGCCCCTCCTGCGCGGCTCGGCCACAAGCTGCACATGCAATTCGACCTGCTGCCCGATCGCGCCAACGAACCTGGCCACGGCTGCATTCAGGTCCACGGCCTCGACCTCGGCCTTGCCATCGCCGCCTTGAGCCCGGAACAATGCCTGCCGCGCCAGTTGGACCGCCTGCCAGGCTCCCCAATCCGCCCGCGCGAGCTGCCGCTGCCCCTGCCTGTCGAGCGGCTGGCGGCGGAGCTGTTCCAGGCTGCCCGTCACCACCACCATCAGGTCGGCAAACTCGTAGGCAGCTTCGGCGCCCAGGAAGCCCGGAGCGTCCGCATCCCCGCTGGAGCCAGGCTGAACAAAGGCCGCATCCCGAACACCGGGGCAGTCGATCATCCCCTTCGCCAGGCCGGTCGGTCGGAGGGCTTCGTCTCTGTCCATGGGCAGCGGCTCCCAGCAGTCCCCCGCGGCATGTCCATTTTTTTGTGACGGCATGCTGGGCAGGCCGGTCCTTGGGCCTGGCTCGGCCTGCGCCCGGATTTTGGGTGGTCCGGCCTGGCCGAGAAAGGCACCCCCAACCCGACCACCCAACCGGCCCGACAGCTCGGAGCGTTTACTGGGCCGGGCATGTGCCGCCGCCCGGGATGGGACGGGCGGCGCACTCCATCCGGCGATGCCCCGGGCGCAAGCCCGTGCGTGGGCGTTGTCGGCGATGCCGGGAAACCGGCGCTGCGGCTCGATGGCCGCGGGCAGCTCGCCGTCCTGATCGAAAGCGGCGCGGGTCGCGGCGGGATCGTCGTCGGTGACGATGGACACCGGGGACATACAGGACGCCTGCTACGTTGCCAGAAGGCGCCGTGTGGCCCAGGGTTGCAAGATGATGGGCCGTAGGTTCTTTCAAGCGAGGCGGCTCCTGCCCGTGACCCGCCGGGAGCGGGCGCTGGCGGCCAAGCTCGACGACGCCCGGGCGAGCCTTGCGGCCATGGCGGCCGTGGTCCACAACTTCTCGGCGCTTGAGGATGCGCGGACGCATTTGATCGTCAAGGCCGCCCGCGAACGCCGCAGCGGGGTGGCGGAAGACGTCGCCGGCGACCCGGCTTTGGCCGCGTTCCAAGGCGTCCTGGCGGCGCACATCGACAGCGCCGTGGCCCGGTCGAAGGTGACGGCCGATATCTGGACCGGGTCACGGAAGCCTTGGAGGGGCTGGCTGCCGCGCTGCGGGACACGTAGCCGCGCTGTTGCGTTCCCGGCTTGCGCCGGCTGCGCCGTCCGCACCTACAACAGCCAGTTCACGCTTCGCCGTGCCCGTGTCCCGCCGGCAGCTTCCCCCGGCTCAAGGCGAAGCCGGCCCGGGGTGCCAGGACGGTGCCTGACGCGATGCGCGTCCCTGGACAGCGGCCCAGCCAAACATGGTCGCGCCGCTTCCGCAGGAACGCGAGCGGGCGTTTGCCCTTGCAGCGTTCACGTCCCGCGGCGTCGCGCTTGCCGGCTCCCCGTGCCCGCCCCTGGCCTGGGCCGATGGCCTTCGAAGGGCACGCACCTCGCACGTGGTCCGGAGCGGACAAAAACGCAGACGCCGGCGACAAATTGAGTCTGGTTTTGAAAGGATTTGTCGTGTAGAGTTGCAACGAACGGCTCAGGAGCTGCTTTCGCTTGGCGGAAAGCGGCATCTTTTGGACTCGGCGGGCCAGGCGCGGACCGTGCGGACCCGACCTGGCCTGCGTTCCGCGCCATGTGGCTGACGCGAAAGGGTTGGACATGCGTGACCCCGAAGCCTGGGACGGCCGCCCCGAGCGTCCCGAGAGAAGTAGGTGGCACTGGATCGAGGACGCGGACGGCGTGCGGCCTCTGCTGTGGCGCGGCGACGACTGGACCGAGCGCGTGGACCGGGGCGAATGGCAGGACGGCTACGCGGTGCTGAGCGCCCGCGACCTGAGCCGCGGGTCCTACCATGGGCCGGTGGCGATCGCGCCGCAGCTGGAAGCCCGGTGCCGGAGCAGGCTGCTCCTGCCGATCTCGTAGCCGGCGGCCCGCTGCGGCCCATGCCGGCCCGTGCGTGGCGCCGCTCCGTCAACTCGCCTGGTCGTCGCCGGCCGGCTGGCAAGCAAGCGCGCCTGCGCACGCCGCGCCCTGGCAAGCGTCCCGCAGCCAGGAACGGCATGGCTATTGCGGGCACGCCGGCATGCCGCTGTCATCCGAGGAGGATGGACCGGAAGGCTTTCAGGATGGAAACGGAGGCTTTCCTGAGTTCGGCCCGCGCGCTCCGGGCGTGCAGTCCCCTTGCATGCGGCATGGCGCCGACCCCGAGAAGCTCGACGCTTCTGCCCCTCCCCGGCCAAGAGAGCAGCACCAGCGCCAGCACCGCCACCAGACCTGTTTGCCGAAACTGTTTGGGCGACCCGTTTGCGCATCGATCCCATCGTTGCCGCCGGCTGTCCCTCGGCCCATCCGATGACCAGGCCAGGCAGTGCGACGGCGCAGGCTTCATCCATGCCCTGCCGACCGGTCGCGAGACACGTGGCCCATGCTGCGGTCGTGTTCACCGTGGCCGATGCCGACGCTGCCGCGATCCGCGCTGCCTTCCACGAGCAGGGCGAACTGTCGGCCGTCATCGCGCTGCGGCAGCGCGTCCCGGGGATCACCGACCACGCCCAGGCGCGGGCCTGCGTCCGCACCATCGCCGGCTGGCCGCCGCCGCCTGCGGCGCCGTGCCCGGCGGTGCCGCCGCGTCCCGGCAAGGGCCGCCGGCGCAGCTCTCCCGGCCTCTAGGAGCGGCGCGCGGCTTGCTCGAAGCGGCATTTAGGGCGGCCCGATCACCAACCAGACGGCGCCCAAAACCAAACACGTGCCCGGGCGTTCATCGCCCGCTCGCGGTTTGGGACGAGCGACAGCGGCCTGGGGAGGATCACATGGCAGCGGCACCGAGCACCCTGAAGGAACTCTACACGGCGGACCTGCGCGACCTGTGGTCGGCCAACGACCAGATGCAGACGGTCGTGCAGCAGTTCAGCGACAAGGCGACGGACCCGAAGCTGAAGCAGTTGTTCGAGCGATCCGTCAGCGGGATCGCCCAACACACGCAAGCGCTGCGCGTGATGACGGGCGCGGACGGCGACAGCCCCTGCCCAGGCATGCAGGGGCTGGTCCAGGAGGCCACGCAGCACGCCTTGCAGTCCGACCTGCCGCCGCAGTTGCGCGACCTGGAGATGGTGGCCCAATACCAGCGCATGTCGCACTACGGCCTTGCCGGCTTTGGAACGGTTGCGGCCTATGCCGAGGCGCTGGGCATGACGGAGGAAGCGGGCAAGCTGAAGTCGATGGTCTCGGACATCTACAAAGCTGACGAGTACGCCAGCAGCCTGGCGGAAAGCGCGCAAAAGGCGGCCGTGCAAGGCTGAGCCGGAGCGGGGCCGGCGCGCGCCGGCCCGCCCGCCGCCCCCCCCCGGCGCGCCGCGCGGCCCCCGGACACCCGCCCCCGCGCCCCCCCCGCTGCAGAGTGCTGGGGAAAGGTTTGCCCAGGCAGCCCGTGGGGCGAGGCACCGCATCGGCGCCGCTTCGGGGTCATCCTAAGCGTCTAGGGCGATGGAAGGGGCGGACCACTCGTTCTCAACAGCGCGTTCTGTCAAGATTTCCTGACAAGCCCCCCGCCTGATCTGGAAGCGGGTGGGCGACCACGCCGCCCTCTAGGCCAAGCGCATCAAGGTGTCGCTTTCGGGCATGGGCTGGCCGATGATCCATGAGGCGGTCAAGCAAGAGCGGTGGATTGAAGCGGACGTCGCCGGGCGCCGCCTACACGTCATTGAACCGGAAGGATGGAGGACGGCGGTAGGGCGGGGTTGTGCCAAATCCACCGCAATTGTCTTCTGAACCGGCAGCAGGCCTGCACACGACTGGATCGGAACGCACGAGGGTCCCGTGCGGAAGCGACGCGCGCGCAGCGCATCAGCGGGCCGAACGGAGGTGATTTCGGGCACTGCAGCCGGTCCCGCCGCTTCCCGGCCCTTAATCCTTCCCGCACCATGGCGTTGCACAAAAAGGACGTGCCGAGCCGCCACGCTTCCACCCTTGCCGCCGCCGACCAGCCAGCACCAGGCATTGCGAAGGTGCTGATATGCTTATAAGGGCAGCACGCAACTCGGCTCGTCCGCCCCGCCGTTCCGTCCTTCCAGCGCCACCACAGCGCCCTCGTTCGGCCCGAGGCGGAGAGCGTCGCCCACGCGGCGTCCCGCCTGCCCGTCCAGCGCGCTGGACAGGAGCACGCCGCCACTGGCACCAGGCAATGCGCAATCCTGCGGCTCGTGACCGAGATTGAGCGCGACGAGCAAGGTGCGCGTCCCAAACTGGCGTTGGTAGGACAGCACGGACCCGGACGCCTGGACCTTGCCGATGGACCCGGCCGACAAGGCCGGCTCCGCCCGGCGCAGCCGCAGCAAGGCCCGGTGAAGCGCCAGGAGCGAGCGCGGGTCGCGCTCCTGCCCGGCTACGGTGATCCCGGTGCCCACCGGGCCGAGCGGCAGCCACGGCTCGCCGGTGGTGAAGCCGCCCTTCGGGCCATCTTGCCACGGCATGGGGGTGCGCACGGGATCGCGGCCCAGCCCCAGGCCGGGCACGCGGCGCTCCCACGGGTCCTGCACCAGCGCGGGCGGGATCGGCACGTCCACCATGCCGATCTCCTCGCCCTGGTAGATGGTCGGCGTGCCGCGCAGGGTCAGCAGCAGCATGGCGGCCACGCGGGCCTGGGCCGGGCCGACGCGGCTGGCCACGCGGGACCGGTCGTGGTTGCCCAGCACCCAGTTCGGCCAAGCGCCGGGGGGCAGCGCCGCCTCGTACTCCTCGATCAGCGCGGCGATGGCGGCCGGGGTCCAAGGCGTGGAAAGCAGGTGGAAGTTGAACGGCAACTGGAAGCCAGGCGCGTCCGGGCGCCCGTAGTAGGCCATCATGCGGGGGATCGGCAGGTAGGCTTCCCCGATCAGCACCCGGCTGCCGTACTCGTCCGCGACGCGGCGCATGGCCGCCACCGCGTCCTGCACCTCCGGCTGGTCCATCGTATGGACGCGGTTCACGCGGCGCGCCGGGGACTGGCCTTCGCGCCAATCCGGGTTGGGCGGGTTGTCGCGCAGCGCCTCGTCCTCGAACAGGTGGTGGACCGCATCGACCCGGAACCCGTCCACCCCGCGGTCCCACCAGAACCGCAGCACGTCCAGCATGGCCCGGCGGACCTGCGGGTTGCGCCAGTTCAGGTCGGGCTGGCTGGGAAGGTAGGCGTGGTAATGCCACTGGTGCGTCGTCTCGTCCCGGGTCCAGGCCGGGCCGCCGAACTCGCTGAGCCAGTTGCTGGGCGGCGCGCCGCCGGGCTTGCCGTCCCGCCACACATACCAGTCCCGCTTGGGGTCGTCGCGGCCCGACCGGCTTTGCACGAACCAGGGGTGCCGGTCCGAGCTGTGGTTCGGCACGTAGTCCAGGATGACCTTGAGGTTGCGCGCGTGCGCGGCGGTTAGCAGGGCGTCGAAGTCGGCGAGGGTGCCGAAACGCGCGTCGATGCCGCAGTAGTCGGACACGTCGTAGCCGAAGTCGGCCATGGGCGAGGGATAGATCGGCGAGATCCAGACGGCGTCCACGCCCAGTTCCACGAGGTAGTCGAGGCGGGCGCTGATCCCCGCCAGGTCGCCCACGCCGTCGCCGTTCGAGTCCTGGAAGGAGCGGGGGTAGATCTGGTAGATCGCGCCGGCCTGCCACCAGGCGGGCGGGCCGGACGGCGCGCCCGGCCCGGCTCCATCCTGCATCAGGCCACGCCCTCGCCCCCGGTGACGCCATACACTTCGCCGGTGATGTAGCTGGCGTCCTGCGAGGCGAGCAGGACATAGACGGGCGCGATCTCCGCAGGCTGGCCCGGGCGCCCGAACGCGCTCTGCGCCCCAAACGTCTCGACCTTCTCCGGCGGCTGGCCGCCGCTGGCCTGCAGCGCCGTCCAGAACGGGCCGGGCGCCACGACGTTGGCCCGGATGCCCTTCTCGATCAACTGCTTGGACAGCGCCTTGGTGTAGGCGACGATGCCCGCCTTGGTCGTGGCGTAGTCCAGCAAGGTGCCCGACGGGTCGTAGGCCTGGACGGACGCGGTGGTGATGACCGCGGCCCCCGGCGGCAGGTGCGGCACCGCCTCCTGCGTGATCCAGTGCAGGGCGTAGAGGTTGGTCTTCATCGTCACGTCGAAATCCTTCGACGTGACCTTGTCGATGGACTCGCGGCTTTGCTGGTGCCCGGCGTTGATCACCAGGATGTCGAGGCCGCCAAGCCCGGCCACGGCTTCGGCCACCATCCGGCGGCACCAGGCCTCGTCCGTGACGTCGCCGGGCAGCGCCACGGCCTTGCGGCCGGCCGCCTCGACCAGCGCGACCACCTCCTTCGCGTCGGCTTCCTCGGTGCCGAGATAGGAGATCGCCACGTCGGCGCCCTCCCGCGCAAAGGCGATGGCGGCGGCGCGGCCGATGCCGGAGTCGCCGCCAGTGACGAGGGCCTTGCGGCCCAGCAGCCTGCCGCTGCCCTGGTAGCTGCGTTCCCCGTGGTCGGGCACCGGGTCCATCTTGGCGGCCAGGCCGGGGACGGGCTGCGGCTGGCGCGGGAAGCGCGGGCGGGGATATTGGGTGCGCGGGTCCTGCA
>CAXUIQ010000202.1:0-7222 GCA_964250815.1 uncultured Acetobacteraceae bacterium | reverse complement strand
CGTCCAACGGTCCGCTATGCCGCGTAATCCAAGTTCACCCCGGCCGGATCAATAAGAGTCCGAGGTCCCGGCGCGGAAGGCCCCTGATCGTGCTGCCCTCCGATCCATCGAGGCGGGCGGAGGCCACTAGGGCCGCAGGGTCCGGCGAACCCGGTGGGACAGCCGCAAACGCTTCGCGTGTCGAACCGAAAGGCCAGTCGCGGAGCGACAGTCCCGCGACAATCGGCGAGCCGATTGCGCTGGGTTCGCCAGGTTTCGGCGCCACTGTTGCTCCGCAACCTTTCGGTTCGACGCCGGCGCACGTGTTGCCGCGCGTCCGCCACGAGGCGGGTCGGGCATGAGCGCGGCAGGCGGCCATCCCATCCCGACCTCGCTCTGCCCGGCCTGCGGCTATGCCATGGACCGAGCCTCGGCCCTGGAGGGCGACGCAAGACCTCGCGAGGGAGACCTCTCCGTCTGCTTCGGCTGCGGTGCAGTGCTGACCTTCGATGCGTCCCTGCGACACAAACCTGTGACCACACCCGAACTCGCGGCGCTTCAACGCGAAGATCCCGACACCTTCGGACGGCTGCAGGCCGCGCATAGGCTGGTCGTCGAAATGCGCGCATCCCAGCCACCGGCCGAGCCGACCAAGGGCCGGGCATGATTGGCGGTGGCATGAGATGATCGGAGCGTGGAGACTTGCGCACGATGCTGACCGCCTTCGGGTTTCCTGGCCCTGACGCAGTGCTGCCCGGCGATCCCTGCCCGATATGCCGCAAGCCTTTGATGCGCCGACCGCGCATGTTCCACTGGCGGGGCGTGGCCTACGATGGCGCCGTGTGCCCGGAGAACGGGCTGTGGCCGATTAAGGGAGAGGAAACGCCGCCGCTTCGCCCAGTGGACGGGGCGGCTTAGGACGCCCCCGGCCCGCGCCTCCGCACCGGCGCCAGCCCGCGCGCCTGCCGCAGCACCGCACGCAGGGTCCGCTCCGCGTCGCGTCGCAGTCCGTCCGGGATCTCGCCCAGCGCGTGGAGGAGCTGCGCCAGCCCGGCCAAGTCGAGCGCGGGCAGCGCCGGCGGCGGCACCATCAGCGGCTGCGCTTGTTCGGCAGGCGTGTCGCCGAAACCGCGCAGCGGTTTGCGGCTGTCTTCGCCCGGCGCGAACACGTCCTGCCGTTCGGACTGAATGTCGGACAGCAGCGCCCGGGACACCAACTCGCCGATGTCCAGGCCCCGCCGCTTGGCCGCTGCCACCGCGGCGTCCCGCACATCGGGCGGCACGCCGCGGATCGTCCAAGGCTTGACGGGATCGGGCATTGTCCGACACTGACGGCGTAATGTCGGACTGTCGAGGGCTGCATGTCGGACAAGCGGCGCACGCGGACCATACTGGGCATCGACATGGTTGTCCGCACGGCCGGCGAGCTGCAAAGGGGCGGGGTGCTGGTGTGCGTCCCGCTGACCGCGCCGCTCCTGCTGCCCGACAACCGCGCGGGCGAATGCTCCTCCTGCGCCCAGGCTGTGCAGTGGAACCCTTCTGCGCCGAAGCGTGTCCGCTTGCTGTGCCTGGAATGCGCGATGCTGCTGCATGGCTCGGGCGAAGACGCGCTTTCCACAACGAATTCAATCGCCGATCGGGTCGAGGCGGAGCTGCGCAAGCGGCGGAGCTGATCCGGCGCCGCCCGCCTTCCGTTCCCGAATCGTTTCGGCTATGCCGCCCGCGGCCAGGGAGTGCGGCATGTTCCGATTCGGACGCTTCAACCGGAACGCCGGCAACCCCTTCGCCGCGGCGCAAACCGGAAGTTTCGCCGAAGTGCTCGCACTCATTCGACAAGGGGACGCCATCATGGCGACGCTCGCAGACATCAAGACCAAGCTCGACGCGCTGGCCGACAGCGAGGCCAAGCTGGAGGCCTTCCAAGTCCTCGCAGACCGACCTGGCCTCCGTGCAGTCCAAGCTTGACGCGGCGCTGGCCGCTGGCGGCGCCGACCCGGCGGCCCTGCAATCCATCGCCGACGAGATCGGCCAGATGCAGGCCGGCGTGGAGGCGGCGCTGCCGGCCGCTCCGGCGCTTCCCGCCGCGCCCGCGCCCACGCCGTCCCCGGCTTAGGTCCCTGCGACGGCAGCCGCAAACCCAGCGGATCCAAGTGGTTCGCGCGAGCACGCAAAGCTTTGCGCGTGCGCCCCTGGCGTTTCGGCGACTTCGTCGTCAGGCCCGCAAGACCGGCGGCGGAGGCGAAGCCGCTCCCGCCGCCGCCACCGCCGTCGCCTTGCGCTGCGCCAGCCGCGACAGCCAGCCGCGCCCGAACGTCGGGAACCCCGGGCACAGCCGGTAATAGTGGTCCTGCATGTCCGCGACCGCATTGATCAGATCGGGAACAGGCACCTTGTGCAGCGAGCCGAGCGTGCCCGGCCCGATCCAGCCGTCAACCGTCGCGCCCACCGCCTGCTGCAGCAGCATGGCCGAGCGGCGCACGCCCGCCAGCACCGCATGGTCGAACACCAGCAGATCAGAACCTGCCGGCAGCAGGTCGCATTGCAGGGGATGCCAGAACTGGCTGGCGTAGAAGGCCCGCACAACTGCGGCAGACACCGCGCGAAGCGCCTGAACCGTGGTCAAGGGATCCCCTGTCCAGGCCCGGTAGCTGGCCAGCGTGATGCCTTCCATCGTCGGGCCGCCAGTGTCCCGGGGGTCGTCGCTGAAAAACCCCTCCCGGGCCAGCGTGAACGCCAGGCACGAATCGAACCGGCTGGAGCTCTCGGCCGCGAACGTGCTCATTTTGCCGGCCCGGTGGTCGGATCGGCAGCCAGGAGCTTGCCCAGTTCCGCGCCGGCGATGTCGGCGACCGCCCCGGCCTGCAGCCCGCGCGCCTGCACCAGCTCGGGCACGCGCTGCTGAAGATAGTTCGCGCCCGCCAGCGCCGCCGACGCCAGCGCCGCCCGGTCCGTCACCGGCCGCCCGGACGCCACGAGCGCCGTGTAGGTGACGCCCCCGGCCCGCGCCACGGCCTGGAAGAAGGCGTTGTCCATGTTGTGCTCGCGGAGGAGCGCCAGCGCCAGGCTGCCCAGCACCGGCAGCATGGCCAGAGCCAGGGCGGACAGCCAAGGCACGATGATGCCTTCCAGAAGGGTTGTCGTCATTGCTTGGGCTCCGTTTCGGTTTCGCGCGGCGGGGGCTGGGCGTCCAGGAAGCGGGCCACGGCGTCGGCTGCCGCCCGCGCCGCCCGCACGTCGGCCGGGCGGTAGTGCCCCGCGCGGGCGCGGTGCCCTTCCATGACCGCAAGCGCCCGGTTCATGGCGCGCGTCAGCGGCTCCAGCGTTTCCACCTTGTCCGCGGAGGTGCTGGGGCGGGCCACGCACTGCCGGGCGTTCTGCCGCACGACGGCGGTGTCGCGGTGGAGCGCCCGGCTCACGGCGGACGGCACGGCGGGCGGCGCGGGCGCGGGCGGCGCCACGGCCGGCGGCGGGGGCGGCGGGGGAGGCCAGGGCCGCGGCGCGCCGCCCGCGCGGGTGCCTGCCAGGCAGCCCGCGCAAGCCAGGCTGCGGAGCCGCCGAAACGCTCGCGTTTGCGGCTGCGCTCCCAGCGACGCAAGGAGCATCCCGCGCAAACCAGCGAAATGGCGTAGCCATTTGCGCGCCCTTCGGGATTTCGCTGCCCTCACTTGCACTGGCTGACCCTGTTGCCGGACAACACGCAGACCTTGAGCTGCACGGTGTTGAGCTGCTGGCTCAAGCTGTTGACTTGCGCGATCCGTTCCTCGACCCGGGTATTGAGTTGCCGCTGCAGGTCCTCGACCCGGCTGATCACGGCGCCCTGCATGGAGTCCACGCGCTTGTGGAGGTCGAGCGTGCGCGTGTCGCGGTCGTAGTCGGCCGCGTCCATGCGGGTCTTGGCCTCGGCGAACTTCTTGTCCATGTCCGCGCCCACCGCGTCGAGGCGCTTGCGCACCTCGTCCTCGAACTCGGATTGGTGCTTCGCCGCGTAGCGGCTGTCGGCCGCGGCGCCGGCATCGGCCCGGACCCACCCGTAGATGCTGTTTCCCAGCGACGCGCCCGCGATCAGCCAAGGCAGCAGCAAGGCCGCCGCCGCCATGCGCGTCCGTTGGGGCCCGTCCCGGACCGGGCTCGGACTGTCGCTCCGCGACTGGCCCTGCGGCTGGAACCGGTCGCTGCGCACCACGGGCACCCTACTGCCACCACCAGGCGTGCAGCCGCAGCGACGCGGCCAGCACCACGGCGAACAGCGCACCGACCACGCAGGCGGCAATGAGCGACCCGGTGCCCTTGGGCTGGTCCGACGGGTCGTCGCTCTCCTGTTCCGGCGTGCTCATGTCCGTCCCCCCGCCGCCCGGAACAGGTCGTCGAGATCTGCGTCCGACAGTCCGAACAGGGCGCCGAGCTGCGCCACCAGGGGATCGGCCCGGTAGAACAGGTTGCCCATGTCCCACTGGGTCCATGCCGCGAGCGCGCGGCGCTTGGTGGCGTCGTCGTCGGGGAGCTGCGCGGTGCCGTCACGGGCCTGGGCCAGGTAACTGTCGGCCGCCGTGAAGTAGCTGCGCCCGTCCGGCAGGAACCGGCCCTGCATGACGATGCGCAGGTCCGCGTTGGGCACCGACGGCGGAACGGGCACCTTGGCCGGCGGGGTCCACAGCGCCCGCCCGTCGTCCGGCGCGGTGGTCAGGCCCGGCCAGCCGTCGAACGGCGCGTCGAGCTCCACCCGCTGCACGGCGCTGCCCGCCGGGCACCCGGGCGCGTCCGCCGTCGTCACGGCAAGGTATGGCGGCATCGGGACCTCACTGTCCGGAATTGGGCCGTTTGGTTCTCTTGGCGGTTCGAGTATGGCCAAGGTATGCTGATGATATGACGCACCGAACAACCATCGTCCTGGCCGATCCGCAGCGTGAATGGCTGCGCCAGGAGGCAGCGCGGCTCGGCATCCAGGTCAGCGAGCTGATCCGCCGCTTGATCGACAAAGCCAGGGGGGCGCTATGAGCGAGGCGCCACGCGATCTGACCTTGGAGCGGGTGAACCGGCTGTCCCAGGCGATGGCCGACCTTATGGAAAGCCAAGCCGCACAGAACCGGAACATGACCCGGATGCTCGACCAGGTGGCCGCCCAGCTCGACCGGATCGAGGCCAACCAGGCAGCCGCGGCCAAGGAGCTGCGGAGCGTCGCCAGCGAGCAGCTCCTTTTGGCCAATCGGATCGAGAACGCGCTGGCGCGCGCCTTTCGCGCCAACCTCCGGCTCGACGAGATCGAGGCTTCATCCCCCAAAGACGTTGCTGGAGCCTGACCGATGGATGGCGAACTGCGGGCCTACCTCGACGCGATGCGCGGCGAGGTCCGGGACCAACTCGACAGGCTGCGCAGCGAGTTCGGAGAGCTTCGCGTTGAGGTGATGTCCCGGATGGATCGCCTGCAGGATGCAGTGACCTCCATCCGCGACGACATCGCTGTGAACTCGCGCAATTCGCGGTGCGAATTCGTTGGCACGGCCGACTACGTGCGCCGCGCGAACGACAACACGCGCGACGAGCTGCGCGCCCTGAGCGAAGTGCAGACCGCCATGCTCAAGCAGATCCAGCGGCTGCAAAGCGACGTGCGGACCCTCAAAGGAGACGCCTGACATGCTGGAATTCGTCGTCGGCTGCGCCGTCGTGGTGGGCACCTACTACCAGTGGATCCTGCCGGAACGCCGTCGGAAAGCCCTCGATGCCTTGACGTTCTGGCACCTGCAGCCGCCCGGCGGCCCGCGGCTCGAACCGCGCGAGCTGAACCGGCTGCGGCGGCGGGCAGGGTTTCCTGCCGTGCCAGAATCCTCCACCCGCGTGTGCCAGGACCACGTGCTGTTGTCGGACCCCTGGCCCACGAGCCTGACGCCTTGGCACCAGGACGGCGCCATGCGCTTTGCCGCAGGTGTCGGCGCCGTCTGCGTCGCGGTCCTGATCGCCTTTGGGCTGTCCTAATCCGGCCCGCCATACTGCGCAAAGCCGTTGGCAGGCGGCGCCAGTGCCCGGCTTGTCAGCTTGTTCAGGTTGCGCCGCGCCAGCATCGGAGTGCCGTAGTTCAGCGCTCCCTACAGAGCCATGTTGCCCAGGCCCGGCGAGACAGCGCCCACGGCGGCGTGCGCACCTGCCAGGCCCAGGCCCTGCGCCAAGCTGCCCAGCAGGTTGGTGGGTGAGCCGCGTGCCTTTCCAAGGTCGATGTTGCCTGACCGCTTGAGGTCGTCGTTGAGATCGAGCAGCTTGCCCATCGCGTCGTCGGTGATGTCCATGCTCGGGTCGATGCCCGGCTTGCCCCGCTTGTAGGCCAGGTCAGTGACGAACTTGTTGAACCGGCCCGGCGCGATGTTGCCCTTGGTGTCGGTGAGCGCCAGCCGGTTCTTCTGAAGCAGCTCCATCTCGTTGATCGGCCTGGATGCGGCCGCCCAGTTGTCGAGATAGGTCTGGTAATGGCCGTCCGTGGATTGGTTGAGCACGCCGTCAAGCGCATTGCGGTAGTCGATCAGCTCGGACTGGACATACTTCATCGTGGAAGCCGGGTCGGACCCGATGCTGTCGATCTTGTCGCGAATATCGTCGCGGATGCCCCATAGCTCGTTCGGATCGCTTTTCAGTGTGCCGTCCTCGTTGAACAGCTTGGCCCGCAAGGGCGCCAGGTTCTTCTGCACGGCGTCGCGGTTCATGTTGCGCGGGTCGGTGAGCGGCCCATTGATCGCGTCCAGCGCCGGCGTCGCGTCCGCTGGGTTGGCGTTCTCCAGGATGTTGCCAATGTCGGTCTTGCCCTGGTCGCGACGCGCATCCTTCATTCCCTGGACCTGGGTTTCGGACCCCATGAGGTCTTCGTAGAAGTTGACCCGGGCGGCGTTGTTCTTGGTCAGCCGTCCGTCCTTCCCCTCGAAGCCGTCGGGGTTGCGCTGCCGCGTCAGCAACTCCTGCTGCGACACGGACGGGTTGTAGCTGTATTCGGCCTCCGTCGGCTCGGAGCCCGGCACGAGGATGCGCGTGTCCGGCCCGGACGGCGCCGCCACGGCACGCGACACTTCGGCCTGTCGCCGGTTGGCCTTGATCTGGTCCGGCGTCATCGCGGCCTCCGCCGCGGTGGACGGCGCGGCGCCCGCCGCGCTTGGCACAGGCGCCGAAAGCGGTCCACCGCCCGCTGCAATCGGCGGCAGGTTGCCCGTCGCCCCGTCCTCCGCAGGCGCCAATCTGCCGCGCACGAGGTCAGGGATGGGGGTCC
>CAXUIQ010000201.1:0-7232 GCA_964250815.1 uncultured Acetobacteraceae bacterium | reverse complement strand
CGCAACCTGTGCCTGTATCCGAACGTGTACCTGATGGACCAGTTCAGCTCGCAGATCCGCACCTACCGCCCGCTCGCGGTCGATAGGACGGAGGTCACGATCTACTGCATCGCGCCCCGGGGCGAGAGCGACGCGGCCCGCACCCGGCGCATCCGCCAGTACGAGGACTTCTTCAACGCGAGCGGCATGGCGACGCCCGACGACCTGGAGGAGTTCCGCGCCTGCCAGATCGGCTACATGGGGTCGGCCGCGCAATGGAACGACCTGTGCCGGGGCGCCGCGCATTGGATATCGGGGGCGGACGAGGCGGCCCGGTCCATCGGCCTCCGTCCGCTGATGAGCGGCGCCAAGACGGAGGACGAGGGGCTGTTCGCCGTGCAGCACCGCTACTGGATGGAGGCCATGCAGCGCTCGCTTGCGAAGGACCAGGCGTCGTTGGCCTGAGCGGCGGGGAGCGGACCATGCACATGACGGTCGAGGACGTGCGGCAGTTCCTGTATCGCGAGGCGCGCTGCCTGGACGACAAGGACTGGGACGGCTGGCTCGCGCTCTACGCGCCGGACGTGCAGTTCTGGATGCCGGCCTGGGACGACGACGACAAGCTGGTCAGCGACCCCCAGCGCGAGGTTTCCCTGATCTACTACGCCCACAAAGGCGGGCTGGAGGACCGGGTGTTCCGCATCCGCACCGAACGGTCCAGCGCCACCAGCTTGCCGGAGCCGCGCACGTCGCACAACATCAGCAACGTCGAGATCACCGGGCAGGACGAGGCCGCCTGCACGCTGCGCTTCAACTGGCTGACGCTGAACTTCCGCTACAAGACGACGGACACCTACTTCGGCACGTCGTACTACACGCTCGACACGTCCGGCCCGGCGCCGCTGATCCGGGACAAGAAGGTCGTCCTCAAGAACGACTACATCCACCACGTCATCGACGTTTACCACATCTAGGCCGGGGGGCAGCATGGGCCATGCGGTCGCGCTCAACTTCGAGGACGGCGTCACCCGCTTCATCGACTGCACGGGCAACGAGACCGTCGCGGACGCTTCCTACCGGGTCGGCATCAACATTCCGCTCGACTGCCGGGACGGCGCGTGCGGCACCTGCAAGGCGTTCGTGGAGTCCGGCGCCTACGACGGCGGCGACTACATCGAGGACGCGCTGACCGAGGAGGAAGCGGCCCAGGGCTACGGCCTCGCCTGCCAGATGCGGCCCAAGTCGAACCTCGTGCTGCGCGTCGCCGCGTCGTCCGACGCTTGCAAGACCCGGCCCGCCGCGTATGACGCGGAGATCGCCCGCCTCGCCCGGCTGTCGGACACCGCCACGGCGTTTTCCGTGCGCGTCGCGTCCGGGCCGCCCGCCTTCCTGCCGGGCCAGTACGTCAACATGGAGGTGCCAGGCAGCGGGCAGCGCCGCTCCTACTCCTTCAGCTCGCCGCCGGGTGCGGCGGAAGCCGAGTTCCTGGTGCGCCACATCCCCGGCGGGCTGATGACCGGCTTCCTCGAACGCGCCAAGCCTGGCGACGCGCTGGGCTTCACCGGCCCGGTCGGCAGCTTCTACCTGCGCGACGTGCGGCGGCCCGTGCTGATGCTGGCCGGCGGCACCGGCCTCGCGCCGTTCCTGTCCATGCTGGACCGCCTGGCGGAGACCGGCGCGGCGCACCCGGTCCACCTGGTGTACGGCGTGACCCACGGTGCCGACCTGGTGTGGGTGGACCGGCTGGACGCCATCGCCGCCCGGCTGCCGGGCTTCACCTTCGCGACCTGCGTCGCCGACCCCGCCAGCGCCCATCCGCGCAAGGGCTTCGTCACGGAGCACCTCGACCCCGCCCATCTGCACGGCGGCGGCATCGACGCCTACCTGTGCGGGCCGCCCGCCATGGTCGAGGCGGTGCGCGGCCACTTCGCCGGCCAGGGCATCGCCCCCGCCAGCTTCCATTTCGAGAAGTTCTCGCCGAGCGGCGTGGCGACGGGCGCCGCGTGACCGAGGGAGCCGCCTGGCCCGGCCGGTTCGGGGCCAAGACCGCCGTCGTGACCGGCGCCGCCCAGGGCATCGGGCGCGACGTGGCGATGCGCCTCGCGCGGGAAGGCGCCCGCGTGGTCCTGGCCGACCGGTCGGAGCTGGTGCATGAGGCGGCACGGGATGCGGGCGACGCCCTCGCCGTGGTCGCGGACGTGGAGCGCTATGCCGATTGCTGCGCCCTGATGACGGCCGCCCAGGACCGGTTCGGCGCCGTGGACATCCTGGTGAACAACGTCGGCGGCACCATCTGGGCCAAGCCGTTCGGCGAGTACGAGGAGGCGCAGATCGAGGCGGAAATCCGCCGCTCGCTGTTCCCGACGCTGTGGTGCTGCCATGCCGTGCTGCCGGCCATGCTGGCGCAGGGCGGCGGCGCCATCGTCAACGTGTCCTCCGTGGCGACGCGCGGGGTGAACCGCGTGCCCTACGCTGCGGCCAAGGGCGGGGTGAACGCGCTCACCGCCGGGCTGGCCTGGGAATACGCCGGGCAAGGCATCCGGGTGAACGCCGTCGCCCCCGGCGGCACCGACGCGCCCCCTCGCCGCATCCCGCGCAACGCCGCGGTCCCGACCGAGCAGGAGCAGGCCTGGTTTCAGCAGGTCGTGGAGCAGACCATGGCATCGAGCTTCATGAAGCGCTACGGCACGATGGCCGAGCAGACCGCCGCCATCCTGTTCCTCGCATCCGACGAAGCCTCCTATATCACGGGCGTGACCCTGCCCGTGGCGGGGGGCGACCTCGGCTAAACCAAAGACAGCACCGGGAGCAACACCATGACCCTATCCGTCCTCGACACCAGCCCGACCAAGGATCTCTTGGCCAAGCTCAGCGGCCTCAACGAACCCGGCGGCAACCCGCGGGTGAAGCAGGTCGTGCAGCGCGTCGTCTCCGACCTGTTCAAGACCATCGAGGAGTTCGACGTGACGCCCGCCGAGTTCTGGGCGGCGATGAGCTACCTGACCGAAGTGGGCCAGCGCAACGAGTACGGCCTGCTCGCCGCCGGGCTGGGGATCGAGCACTTCCTCGACCTGCGCTTCGACGCCAAGGAGCGGGAAGCCGGGCTGGAAGGCGGCACGCCGCGCACCATCGAGGGGCCGCTCTACCTCGCCGACGCGCCGCTCTCCAAGGGCGAGGCGCGGCTCGACGACGGCAGCGAGAAGGGCGAGGTCCTGCTCATGGAGGGCCAGGTGCGCGACGCCCATGGCCAGCCGATTCCCGGCGCCATCGTCGATGTGTGGCACGCCAACACGCTCGGCGGCTACTCGTTCTTCGACCCGAGCCAGAAGCCCTGGAACCTGCGCCGCCGCATCGAGACGGACGCCGAGGGGCGCTACCGCTTCCGCTCGATCCTGCCGTCGGGCTACGGCTGCCCGCCGGACGGGCCGACGCAGAAGCTGCTGGACCAGCTTGGCCGGCACGGGCGGCGTCCGGCGCATGTGCACTTCTTCGTCTCGGCGCCGGGCTACCGGCAGCTCACGACGCAGATCAACATTGCGGGCGACGAGTACCTGTACGACGACTTCGCCTTCGCCACGCGGGACGAACTGATCCCCGCCCTCCGCCGCCACGACGCGGCGGACCCGAAGGCGGTCGAACTGGGCGGGGCTTACTCTGAGATCACCTTCGACTTCACCCTGAACCGCGAGGTCGCGAGCCTGCCGGACACCGTGGTCGTGCGCGAGCACGCGAAGGCCGCCTGAAGCCGATGCAGGAGCTTGCCCGGGACCTGGCGATCGAGGCGGTCGCCAGCACGATCGTCGATGTGCCCACGGTGCGGCGGCACAAGCTGTCCAACACCTCGGTCACGGCGCAAAGCTACGTCGTCGTGCAGGTCCGCCTGGCGAACGGCGCGGAGGGCGTGGGGGAGGCCGCGACCCTCGGCGGCCCCCGCTGGAGCGAGGAAAGCGTCGAAGGCATCAAGGCCGCCATCGACGCCTATCTCGCCCCGGCGCTGATCGGACGCCGCGCCGACCTGATCGAGGCCGCCGGCGCGCAGATGGACCTGGCGGCGCAGCGCAACAACGCCGCCAAGGCCGCGGTGGAGACAGCGCTGTGGGACGCGCTCGGGCGCACGCTCGGCCTGCCGGTGACGGCGCTGCTGGGCGGCGCGGTGCGGGACCGGGTGCCGGTGCTGTGGACCTTGGCCTCCGGCGACCCGGCGCAGGAAGCCGAGGAAGCCGCGCGCAAGCTGGACGCCCGGCTGCACCGCACCTTCAAGGTCAAGGTCGGCGCGCAGGACCCCGCCGCCGACATGGCGCGGATGCGGCACCTGGCGCGGGCGCTGGAAGGCCGGGCCACGCTGGTCGTCGATGCCAACCAGGCCTGGGACGAGGCGGTGTCCGCCCGGTGCCTGCCGCAGTTGCACGAAATGGGCGTGCTGCTGGTCGAGCAGCCGGTGCCGGCCTGGAACCTCGCGGCCATGGCCCGGCTGCGCGCCCGGCCCGGCACCCCGCCGCTGCTCGCCGACGAGTGCGTGTTCACCGCGCACGACATGCTGGCCGTGGGCGCCGCCGGGGCCGCGGATGCGGTGTCGCTGAAGCTCGTGAAGCACGGCGGCCTGCTGGCGCTCAAGCGGGTGGCCGCGGTCGCGGACGCGGCGGGGATCGCGCTGTACGGCGGCTGCCTGCTCGAAAGCTCCATCGGTGCCGCGGCGCACCTCCAGGCCTTCGCGACGCTGCGGCACCTCGCCTGGGGCTGCGAGCACTTCGGGCCGCAGATCCTGGTGGGGGATCTCGTGGCCGAGCCGTTGCGCTTCGAGGATTTCCATGTCCACCTGCCGACCGGCCCCGGCATCGGGGTCGTGCTGGACCCGGACAAGCTCCGCGCCTATGCCCGCAAGTAAGGACTGAACGATGCTGTATTGCGTCCACATGGACGTCCGGGTGCCGCCCGGCACCGACCCCGCCCTGCTCGACCGGCTGAAGGCCGAGGAAAAGGCGCAGTCCCAGGCGTTGCAGCGCAGCGGCAAGTGGCGGCACCTGTGGCGCGTCGCCGGGCGCTACGCCAACATCAGCGTGTTCGACGTGGCGAGCCACGACGAGCTGCACGCCATCCTGTCGGGCCTGCCGCTGTTCCCGTTCATGGAGATCGGCGTCACGCCCCTCAGCCAGCACCCCTCCGCCATCCACCAGGAGTGACCGCCGCCAGTCTGGCGCCGCCGCTGTTCGTCGGCATCTGGTCAACCGGCTTCATCGTGGCGCGGCTGGTGGCGCCGCACGCGGACCCGCTGACCTTCCTGGCGTGCCGCATGGCGCTCAGCGCCTTGGCCTTCGCAAGCATCGCGGCCGTCGCCCATGCGCCGTGGCCCCGCGGCCTGCGCGGCTGGCGGGATGCGCTGGTGGCCGGGGTGCTGATGCAGGGCTGCTACCTCGGCGGCGTGTTCTGGTCGGTGCGGCATGGCCTGCCGGCCGGGATTTCGGCGCTGATCGCCGGGTTGCAGCCGCTGCTGACCGCGCTGCTGGCGTTTCCGCTACTGGGGGAGCGGGTGGGCCTGCGCCGCTGGGCCGGCATCGCGCTCGGCTTCGCGGGCGCGCTGATCGTGCTGGAACCGCAACTGCGCCTCGGGGCCGCCGGGACCGGCCTTTCGGGCCGCACGCTGGCTTTGCCGCTGCTGGCGTCCGGCGTGGCCACGTTGGGCATCACGCTCGGCACCATCTGGCAGAAGCGCACGGCGTCCACGGCGGACCTGCGCACCAACGCGGCGGTGCAGTTCATCGGCGCGGCGCTGGTCATCGCCCCGGCCGCGGCGCTCACGGAATCCGGCCGGTTCGACGGCAGTTGGCAGGCGTGGGCCGGGCTGGCCTGGGCGGTGCTCGGGCTGTCGCTGGGCGCGATCTCGCTGCTGCTCCTGCTGATCCGGCGCGGCGCGGTGGCCGGGGTCGCATCCTTGTTCTACCTGGTGCCGCCGGTGGTGGCCGTGCTGGCCTTCGCGCTGTTCGGCGAGCGGCTTTCGGCGTTGCAGGTCGCGGGCATGGCCGTCGCCGCCTCGGGGGTCGCGGTCGCCAGCCGGGCTTGAGGCGGCGCGCGTCCCATCACTCCCGTCCTCGACAAGGGTGTTTGATGCCGGCCACACCGGCGGAAAACATTGCTTGCAAGCAACAAAACCCCTTGCACACGGTATTGTGACGTGCTGTTATCACAATATCGTGACTGTGGGGCCTGTGATGGAATCTGCCTTGGACAGCTTCGTGTTCGAGAAGGTGGCGCTTGCCACCGCAAGAACCTTGCGGGTCGAGCCGTCCGGCCTTTCGCGGTCAACCCGGCTTGTGGATGACCTGTCGCTCGGCGGGCTGGCCCGCCTGAAGCTCGCGCTTTGCCTGGAGGACCTGTTCGACATGGAGTTGCAGAACGACACCGTCGAGCGGTTCCAGACCCTGGGCGACATCGTGAGCTACTTCAGCTTCCGGTACTTCCGGGACATCGACACGACGCCGCTGGGCGCGACCGTCTAAGGCGCTTGCGCCGGACCCGCATCCGCCAGTTCCTCCAGGATCGGGCAATGCGGCCGGTGGTCGCCTTCGCAGCGGTCGGCGAGGTGGCGGAGCGCGCTGCTCATCTCCGCGATGGCCCGCGCCTTCTGCTCAAGCGCCGCGGCGTGGGCCAGGGCCAGGCGCTTCACGTCGGCGCTCGCCCTCCCCTGGTCCCGCCACAACGCCAGCAGCTCGCGCATCTGCGCGACGGAGAAGCCCAAGGACCGCGCCCGCCGCAGGAAGCGCAGCGCCTGCACGTCGCCCTCCGCGTAGCGCCGGTAGCCGGCGGCGTCCGGCGTGTCCGCCAAGATGCTCCGCTACTACGAGCGCGTCGGCCTCATCGCCCCGGCCCGGCGCACCGGGCCGCCAACGCCGCAGCAGCAACGCGCTGCCGACCACGCCGACGCTGGAGAACGCCATCGCCGCCCCCGCCGCCACCGGGCTGAGCAGGCCCGCCGCCGCCAGCGGGATGCCGACCACGTTGTAGGCGAAGGCCCAGAACAGGCCGTGCCGGATGCGCCGATAGGTGCGGCCCGCGATGTCCAGCGCCGCCGGGACCAGGGCCGGGTCGCCGCGCATCAGCGTGATGCCCGCCGCCGCCGCTGCCACGTCCGTGCCCGTCGCCATGGCGAGGCCCAGGTCCGCCGCCGCCAGCGCCGCAGCGTCGTTCACCCCGTCGCCCACCATCGCCACCGGCCCACGGTTGCGCAGCGCCGCGACCAGCCGCGCCTTGTCCTCCGG
>CAXUIQ010000200.1:0-7261 GCA_964250815.1 uncultured Acetobacteraceae bacterium | reverse complement strand
GGTCCGCCAGCAGCCCGGCCATCCAGCCGCCCAGCGCCGACAGGACCAGCGTCACTGTCCCCAGCAGCCCGGCCTGCTTGTTGGTCATGCCCCAAAGCCCAATCAGCACGGGGACCACGAAGGAGTAGATCTGCACGTCCATCGCATCCAGCGCATAGCCGCCGAAGCAGGCCCAGAAGGTTCGGCGTCCGTCGCGGTCCATGCTGTGATACCAGTCGAGCATCGGGCAAGCCCTCCTTGTTCCCGCGTCACGCCGCGGCGGGATGCCGCCGGTCGGTGATCAGCATCTTGCCCGGCGCGTGGGCGATGAAGAACGGCAGCCGCGCCGCTTCGGCGGCCACCTGGCTGGTGACGCCGCAAGCCCAGAAGACCGGCACCTCGCCAGGCTCGACCGCCACGGCGTCGCCGTAGTCCGGGCGCCGGAGGTCGGCGATGCCCAGGGCGGCCGGGTCGCCGCGGTGGACGGGGGCGCCGTGCATGTCGGGGAAGCCCGCGGTGATGGCCGCCGCACGGCCGGCGTCGGCCGCACGCAACGGCCGCATGGACACGCCCAGCGGCCCGCCGAACGGACCGGCCGGGACGGTCGCCCGGTCCGTGCGGTACATCGCCACGTTCCGGCCCTGAGTGACGTGGCGCAAGGGGATGCCGGCCGCGATCAGGGCCGCCTCGAACGTGAAGGAGCAGCCGATCACGCACGTCACGAGGTCGTCGCGCCAAAGGGCTGCGATGTCCGTGACCTCCTCCGTCGGCAGGCCGCCGCGGAACACGCGGTAGCCCGGCAGGTCGTGCCGCATGTCGATGTCGTCGCCGAGCGCCGGCAGCGCCGGGTCGCCGGGCCGCGAGGTCGCCAGCAGCGGGCAGGCCTGCTGGTTCGCCCGGCAGAACGCGGCGAACGCCGCGGCGTGCTGCGCCGGCAGGATCACGATGTTGCCTTGCACGTGGCCGGGGGCCAGCCCCGCCGTGTTGCCGGTGAACGCGCCGGCCCGGATCGCCCGCCGGGCCGTCGCCGCGTCCATGGCGCCCCGCCCGGTGTCCGCTTCCGTCGTGTGCATGCAGCGCCCTTTCCCATGGCGGCAGCCTGCCGCGCGTCTCGTGCATGACAGTGACGCGGTACTGGCGGAGCAGGATAATCGTATCTCATGATCGGCGGCGATAGGCGGGGTTTATGAGTCCTCGGCGACTTGCCGGGCGAGCCTTGCCACCGCCTCCGCCAAGCCGCTTCCCGGCGTGCCGAGGTAGCTCGCGGTGAAACGGAGCGGCGGCAACGCCGGCTCCACGTCGAGCAGCAGCAGGCGCCGGTCCGCCAGGTCCCGGTCCACCATGACGCGCGGCAGGACCCCGATGCCGATGCCGTCCACGGCCATGCGGAGGATCGAGGCGAGGCTGCTGCTGGCGAAGATGCGCGCCGGCGGCAGGTCCGTCCGGCTGAACAGTTGCGCCAACTGGGCGTGCGGCAGGGTGCCGCGCGCATAGGACAGGATGGGCCAGCGCGCCAGTTCCGCCAGGCCGAGCCGCCCGGCGGCCACCGCCAGCCCGGGGCTTGCCACCCAGGCCAGCTCGTAGTCGCGCAGCGCCTCGTTGCTGACCCGCGGCTCGTTGACCGGCCCCAGCAGGAGCGCCACGTCCAGCTCCCCCGCAAGCAGCGCCGATTGCAGGTTGGGCGAGATGTCCACGGTGATCTCGGGCGTGACCCGGGGATGGAGCTGGTGCAGCCGGCGGAGCATGGGGCCGAGCATCGTGTGCACCAGCGTCTCTGCCGCGCCGAGCCGCAGGGTGCCGGACAGGCTGGCCGCCTCGGTCAGCCGGGCGACCATCTCCGACCGCAGCGACAACATGCGCTCGGCGTAGGCGTAGAGTTCCAGGCCCTTGGGCGTGGATGCCAGCGCGCGGCGGCTGCTGCGGTCCAGCAGCCGGACGTTGAACCGGGCCTCCATCTGGCTGATGCGGCCGGAGACCGCCGGCTGGGTCATGTGCAGCCGCTCCGCGGCGCGGCCGAAGCCGCCCAGCTTGACGACCCAGTAGAACACCTCCAGCGACCGCAGATCGATCATGCCACCTCGCCTGCCGAGGCTCGTGCCTCGGCGCGCGGAAGGCAAGGAAGCGTCTGCGCAAGGGCGCCCGGCCCGGACCTGCGACGCGCGCCCCGTGCGTTCCCGGCCATGGCGTGCTACGCCGCCACACCCGCAGCTTGAGGGCCAGTGTATGCCGCGCCGCCTGATCCCGTTGCTTCTTGGAGCTTTGCTGATGACCCAGACCGCTTCCGCCGCCGATTCCTTCACGACGCTGCCGTCCGGAGTGCAATACCGCGACGAGGTGGTCGGCACCGGGCCGCAGCCCCAGAGCGGGCAGACCGTGTCCGTCCACTACACGGGATGGCTCGACGATCATGGCAAGCCCGGCAAGAAATTCGACAGCTCGCGCGACCGCGGCTCGCCGTTCAGCTTCGCGCTGGGCACGCAGCAGGTCATCTCCGGCTGGGACATCGGGGTGGCGACGATGCACGTGGGCGGCAGGCGCACGCTGATCATCCCGCCTGACCAAGGCTACGGGGCGCGCGGGGCCGGCGGCGTGATCCCGCCCAACGCGACGCTGATCTTCGATGTCGAGTTGCTCGGCATCCGCTGAGCGATGGCGGACACTGACCCGTCCGGCCTCGTCGCGCCCCGGACTGTCGCCATCGTCGGCGCCGGGCTGATCGGGCGGGCGTGGGCGGCGGTGTTCGCGCGGGCCGGGTGGACGGTCCGGCTGTTCGACCCGCACGGCCCGACGCTGGGCGCGGCGCCGGGGCTGATCCGGGAAGAACTGGACGCGCTGCACGCGCACGGGCTGGCGGACGACCCCGCGGGCACGGCCGCCCGGGTGAGTGCCGCGGGCAGCTTGGCGGAGGTGGTCGCAGGCGCCGGGTTCGTGCAGGAGAGCGGGCCGGAAACGCTGGAGGCCAAGCAGGCGCTGTTCGCCGAGCTGGACCGGCTGGCGGCCCCGGACGCGGTGCTGGCATCCTCGACCTCGGCCATCGTGGCGTCGCGCTTCACGGAGGGGCTGGCCGGGCGCGCCCGCTGCCTGGTGGGCCATCCCGTGAACCCGCCGCACTTGGTGCCGCTGGTCGAGGTCTGCGGCGCCCCCTGGACCGCGCCCATGGCCATCGAGCGCGCCCGGGCGGTGTACCGCGGTGTGGGGCAGGTCGCGGTGACGGTGAACCGGGAGGTGGAGGGCTTCGTGCTCAACCGCCTGCAAGGCGCCCTGCTGGCCGAGGCGTTCCGGCTGGTGGGGGAGGGGGTCATCACGGCGGAGGACCTGGACGAGACGGTGCGGCAGGGCTTGGGCCTGCGCTGGTCGTTCCTGGGGCCGTTCGCCACGATCGAGTTGAACGCGCCGGGCGGCATCCCGGACTACTGCGCCCGCTACGCCGGGTTCTACAAGCGCCTTGCGGCGGACCCGGCGGGTCCCTCGGCCTACGAGGGCGTCAACGCGGAGCGCGTCGCGGCAAGCTGGCCGCACGCGCCGTCGCCCGGCCGACTCGCGGCCCGGACGCGCTGGCGCAACGAGCGCTTGGCGGCGCTGCTGGCGCACAAGCGGCGGCAGCGGTCGGGGCCGTGATCGGCGCCCAGGGCTATGACGGGATTGGGGCTATGACGGGATCAGCCTCGCGCCCCGTGCCGCCGCGTCGTCCAGGGTTGGGCTGCACGTGCAGCGGTTGAACGCGGCGCGGATGCCGTCAAGCTCCCGCAGCGCGGCGGGGTCGTCGGGGGCGGCCCGGAGGGCGTTGAACACGGCAAAGACCGCCTGGGTCCAGTCGGCCAACATGTCGGCGCCGGCAACGGCCGGGGCAAGCCTGCGCTGATGGCGAAGGCGCGGCTCAAGGAATGCATCCACCTCCGGGCCTGCCGCGTCCAGCTTGGGGAAACGGAGGCCCTGCTCCGTTTCGAGGCGGTCGGCCACGGAGCGCCAGTTATCCAGCAGCTCGTCGAACGACACGAAGCTGCGCCGCAGGCCGCGGGTGGTGAACTCGGCGTCGAGCTGGTTGCGCAGCCAGTAGAGCAGGCCGTGCCGCATCGTCGAGGCGTCCCGGGCGGCGAGCGATTGCGCAACCTCGGCCGCGTCGCGGTAGATGAACACCGGGGCGGCCCGTGCGCCCACCCGCCGGAGCAGCCGCCACCACAGCGGGAGCAGGCGGCCCATGCGCGGCTCTTTCAGCACGGCGAGCCGGAAGTCGCCGTAATCCTCCGCGAACGCAGCCTGCAGCCGGTCCAGGTACTCCGGGCAGGCTGCCGTGCCGTACCAGCCCGGCGGGAACGGCCGCCAGTCGTCCCACGCGCTGCCGGCCTCGGCGAGCAGTTCGTCGTGCAGGTTGGCGATGACCAAAGGCTCGAAGTGTCCTTTCTCGTTGCTGCTGCACGCGCCCATGAGGCGCTTCGGCAGGGTGGCGCCGAGCAGCCCGAGCGTGCCCGCCAACGCGGACGTGCCGCTGCGTGCGCCGAGGACGACGACAACGGTGCGGGCGTCCTCGATTTTGCTGCTGCTGCTGGTCATTGCGTTGACCTCAAATCCTTGTCTTCTTGCTGCGGGATAAATCCCTGGACGGCCCCTGTCGATGGCCAGAACAACGTCGCAAAACGTGTCCCGTTGTTGCCGATGGGAAACCCTGGGTGGCGCGGCCGAAGCGGCAGAGGACGCGGCGGACGGAGCGGCGACTTGGCGGCGAGCTAATTTTGTGGGTACCTTGCGGCCTGGATATGGGTTATTGCAGTCGCTGCGTTCATTGCGCGCTGGAGGTCGTCCCGTGTGCGTTTTCTGGAGGATGTTTCGATGAAGGTTTCAGCTTCGGCCTGTGCGGCGATCTTCGGCCTGGCGCTCGCCGGCTGCGCGAGGCCGCCGCCGCCGCCGCCGCCCCAGGCGGCTGACACCGGCAGCATGGCGTTTCCGGCACCGGAGCCACAGGGCAACGTCGGCAGCACAGCCGTCGGCAGGCGCCAGCCGGCTGACGCCGGCAGCATGGCGTACCAGAGGCCGGCGCCGCAGGGCGATGTCGGCAGCACCACCGTGGGCAGGCCGCGCCGGCCGAACGACACCGGCAACATGGCCTATCCGGCGCCGGTGCCGCAGGGCAACGTGGGGTCCACGCCAGTCCAGTAAGCATGGTCTTGGACGAGGCGTGATTGCCGGGATCTCCAGGCCTCACGGCTGAACACTCTGAGCGCCGCGGCCCGATACGGCCGATGCCGCGGTGCCTGAGCGGACAGGGGAGGCCTGGCCGGGCCATCCGCACGTTGCGGACTGGACGGCTGTTGCGTTTGCGTGCAACGCCGTCCGGGACTTGCTGCCCGCCCGCCCGCCGCCCGGGCGCGCGGCGGGCGGCCGGGGCGGGGGTTTGCCGCGCCCCCGCCCTCGGGCCAAGGGTGGGGGGCCGTGCCGCCACAGCGCGTGAAGGCGTGGCGGTCCGCGTCCTGCGTGGCTGGATGGGGTGCTTGCGCCAGGTGCCGCGCGGTTTCTGGCGCGACCTGCGCACGGCTGGGGTGGAGGTGCGCTGCTCCAACCAGCCCCGACTCGGCAATCCCCTCGGCTGGATGAACCGCAACCATCACAAGGTTTTTCGCGTCGATGGCACTGCCGGGTCCGTCTCACGCCTGTGCGTGGGCGGCGCGTGGGTTGGCGACCCGGCGCGCAGGGTCCCGGCCTGGCGCAGCACCGGCCTTGCCCTCCAAAAGCCCGCCCTGGCCGGCCTCCACGCAGCGTTTGCCGAGATCTGGCCGCACGCCGGCGGGCGGCCGCGCGCTCTCGCCGCCGCCATCCCTCCCGCCCCGCCCTCGGAGATGCCGTCGCAGGCGGGCCCGGCGTCGCCCCGGGCGATCGCCAGCAAGCCGGACACGACGGGGCTATGCCGGTTCGACCAACTTGCCGCCGGGATGGCCCGACAACCGCTCTGGCCCACCGATGCCTGCTTCGCCGGTGCGACGGCCCACGTCCATGCCCTGTGCGGAGCGGCGCTGGATGGGGTGGACGTGCGGCTCCTGGTGCCTGACGCATCCGACATCGCGGTGTTCGAGTCGGATCTGCAAGACGCGGCGGAAGTTTTGCTGGACCTGGCTCGGATGCACCCCGCGGCACCTCGCCCCCGGCGGCGGCCGGTTTGGCGCGGCAGACTGGAACGCCTAGCGGCCGGCGCCGTGGGCTTGGGCAGCGCGGCCACCGCCGCGTTCGCCAACTGAACGATGCTGTTCCACGGGCCGCGCCGCACCTTCGCCACCCAGCCGATGCGCGGGCCGCTTGCCAAGATCGTGAGCTGGAATCTGCTGCGCCTGACCGGGGCCAGCCTGGAGGACGTGGTGCGCCTGGCGCGGCGGGAGCAGCCGAACCTGCTGCTGATGCAGGAGGCGACCCAGCGCATCGACGACCTGCCGGCGCGGATCGGCGGCTGCTACTGGCGGGTGCTGCTGCCGGGCCGCATCCATGGGCTGGCGATGTGGAGCCCGGTGCCGCTGCCGGCGCCGATCGTCATCGCGCTGCCGGCGGGGGCGATGTTCGAGCGGGTGTGCCAGGTGATCGACCTCGGCACCTTCTCGGTCGCCAATGTGCACCTGTCGCACGGGCAGTTGCTGAACCGCCGGCAGTTGCGGACCATCGCGCACTGCCTGCCGCCGCGGGCCGCTGTGCTGGGCGATTTCAACCTGGTCGGCCCGGCGCTGCTGCCGGGTTTCCGCGACGTGGGGCCGCGCGAGCCGACACACGTCGCCGCGGACCTCATGCCGATGCGCCTGGATCGTTGCCTGGTGCGCGGCCTGGCCTGCCTGCGCGCCGAGGCCCTCGCGCGGGCGACGTCCGACCACCGGCCGATCCTGGTGCGTCTGGCGGTCGGCGAGCAGCGGCTCCCGCTGGCCGCGTAGAGGGCGTTCCCTCCGCGACTCGGCGGCGCTGTCGGGTGGCACCCTAGTTCGAGACTCTGACCCTACCCATCCCGCCATGCCTGGACTCCCGGATCACGTCCGAGGGCGGACTCTGATCCGGGGTCCGGGCACGACCTGATCTCAAACCAACGCATCGTCCAAAATCCCAATGCGCTCTTCGCGTTAGGCGCGGCGGCTCATCTCGCGGCGAAACAACCCCATGACGGCCGGGTAACGCCCGTGCTAGTGCTCGTCTCATGCGGGCGATTCCATGCGAGTGATCGAGAACACAGGCGGGCAGCGCCGACTCGATACGGAAGCGGAAACTGTTTCACGTGAAACAATGGCGCGGCTGGATGTTTTCGTGGGCTTGCTCTTGC
>CAXUIQ010000199.1:0-7261 GCA_964250815.1 uncultured Acetobacteraceae bacterium | reverse complement strand
GCGCCCGGCGCACAGCCGCACGGCCGCCGCAAGCTCCGCCGTGTTGGCCGGGCGCCGCGTGCCGGTGGTGCCGCAGGGGGGCAACACCAGCATGGTCGGCGGCGCGACGCCGTCCGGGGACGGGAGGGAGGTCGTCGTGTCGCTCGCGCGGATGAACCGGGTGCGGTCGGTCGATCCCGTCGATATGACGATGGTGGCGGAGGCGGGCGTGCCGTGGCGCACGGCGCAGGACGCGGCGGCGGCGGCCGGGTGCCTCTTGCCGCTGTCGATCAGCTCGGAGGGCACGGCGCAGGTGGGCGGCATCCTGTCGGCCAACGCCGGGGGCAACAACACGCTGCGATACGGCAATGCGCGGGACCTGGTGCTGGGGCTGGAGGTCGTGCTGCCGGACGGGCAGGTGTGGGACGGGCTGCGCCGCTTACGCAAGGACAACACGGGCTATTGCCTGCGCCAGTTGTTCGTGGGGGCGGAGGGCACGCTCGGCATCATCACGGCGGCCGTGCTGAAGCTCGCGCCGCGCCCGGTGGAGACGGAGGTGGCGCTGTGCGCCGTGCCGAGCGCCGCCGCCGCCTCCGAGCTGTGCCGCCGCTTCCAGCGCCACGACCCGGCTGCCGTGCAGGCGTTCGAGTACATGTCCGGCGCCGGCATGGGCCTCGTGCTGCGCCACATCCCGGGCGCCACCCTGCCGCTTGCGGAGCCGGCGGCGCACTACGCGCTGGTGGAGCTGGCGACGCCGCGCGAGGGCGCCCGGCTGCGGGAGGCGCTGGAAACGGTGCTGGAGCGGGCGCTGGAGGACGGGGTGGTGCTGGACGCGGCGCTGGCCGACAGCGAAGCGCAGCGCCAGGCGATCTGGAAGCTGCGGGAGGAGCACGCGGAAGCGCAGAAGCGCGAGGGCGCCAGCGTGAAGAACGACGTGTCGGTGCCGGTGAGCCGGGTGCCGCAGTTGATCGAGGAGGCGACGGCGGCGTGCGAGGCGCTGGTCCCCGGCGTCCGCGCCGTGCCGTTCGGGCACCTGGGCGACGGCAACGTCCATTTCAACCTGGAGCAGCCGGAGGGCGGGGACCCGGCCGCGTTCCTTGGGCAGAGCGCCGCCATCATGGAGGCGGTGAACGCCGTGGTGGCGCGGCTCGGCGGCAGCTTCTCGGCGGAGCACGGGGTGGGGCGGCTGAAGCCCGGCATGATGCCGGCCTGGCGCGGCGGGGCGGAGCTGGACGCGATGCGGCGGATCAAGGCGGCGCTGGACCCCTGGGGGGTGATGAACCCGGGGAAGGTTTTGCCGTAGGACTTCGCTTCGGGTTGCGGGAGAGATCGTTGCGAAGTAAGGTGGATCGGGTTTCGAAAGGGGTTCGGCCATGCCCGGCACCGCCGTCGTCGTCCCGTATTTCCAGCGCGAGGCCGGCGTGCTGGCGCCTGCGATCCGCTCGGCGCTGGCGCAGCGGAATGCCGGGCCGGTCACGGTCGTGGTGTGCGACGACGACTCGCCGGTTCCGGCGGCGTTCGACCTGGCGGCGCTGGCTTCGGCGGAGCGGGAGCGCGTCGTGCTGGTCCGGCAGGCGAATGCCGGCGCGGCGGCGGCGCGCAACGCGGCGCTCGATGCCATGCCGCCCGACGCCGAGTGGATCGCCTTCCTAGACTCCGACGACCGCTGGGAGCCAGACCACCTCGCCCGGTCGCTCTCGGCGCTGCGGGCGGGACACGACCTGTGCTTTTCCGACGTGCAACGGGAAACGGAAGCGCTGACGCACTTCCAGAACGCCTCGTTCCAGCCCGGGCAGCACGAGCCGTTGGACGTCCTGCCCGGCTTGTATCGGTTCACCGGCGACTTCATGGCGCAGAACCTGCTGATGTCGCCGGTGTCGATCTCCTCGGTGGTCATGCGGGCGGAGGCGCTGGGCGACCTGCGTTTTCCGCTGATGGCGGTCGAGGACCTGATGTATTGGTTCGAGGCGGCGCGGCGGCCGATTCGGGTCGCGTTCGACGCAACGTTGCAGGTGCGGTACGGGCATGGCGCGATCACCCTGTCCCCAAGCTGGAAGTCGCAAGGCGCGCTGCGGATGGGCCTGCTGTACCACCGGGTCTTCGCCCGCGTCCGCCGGGAGTTCGCGCTGACGGATGTGCAGCGCGCCATCCTGGAGGCGCGGATGGCCCGCAACCGCCGTTCGTTCGCGATGGCGGCGCTTGGACTGCTGCGCGACGGCGAAGCGCCCGCGGGCCGCGTCGTGGCCGGGTTCCTCGCGCTTGATCCCGCGGTCTGCGGCGCCGTACTGGGCACCATCGCGACGGGGGCCGCCCGGCGCGTGCTCAGCCGGCGGGCAGGCGCGGATGACTTGACGGGATTTCCGGGTTGACCCGGGCCGCCGCGGCGCTGGGCATGGCCAACGCCGTCGCGGGGCGCTTGGGGTTCGAAGTGGTGGCAAGCTGGCGGATGCCCCGCCTCTCCTACGCCCGGCGGCTGCAAGGGCTGTTCAAGCACTTCGGCATCACGTCGGTGATCGACGTGGGCGCCAACGCCGGGCAGTTCCGCGACCTGATGCGCGGCGAGGTCGGCTTTGCCGGGCCGATCCACTCGTTCGAGCCTGACCCGGCCTTGGCGGCGGCGCTGGCGCGGCGGGCGGCGGCGGACCCGGCGTGGACGGTGCACCCTTGCGCGCTCGGCGCGTCGGCGGGGACGGCGGCGTTCAACGTCATGGAGAACTCGGAGTACAACTCCTTCCACTCGCCCGACGCCCGGGAGGCCCGCCACGCCGCGAACGGCAACCGGGTCGCGCGGACGGTCGAGGTGGAGGTGCGGACGCTCGACGCGGCGGCGGCCGGGTTCCCGGATCTCGCCCACGCCTTCCTGAAGATCGATACGCAGGGCTTCGACCTTGAGGTGCTCAAGGGCGGGAACGCCGTGGCCCGGCAGGTCCCGATGGCGCAGACGGAGGTGTCGCTCCGGAAGCTGTATTCCGGCAGCCCGTCCATGCAAGACTCGATCGCGGCGTTCGGCGTGCTGGGCTTCGCCGTCGCCGACTTGTTCCTCGTCTCGACGGATGGCGGGCAGCGGGCGGTCGAGTTCGATTGCGTCATGGTGCGGGACGGGGCCGCGCCGCCGGGCTAGGCGCTTCCACCCCGGCAGCCGTTGCGATACTCGTGCCCCATGCGCCGCTCCCTCCTGTCCCAGCTCGACCGCTACGTCCTCCGCCAGCTCGCCGCCGCCCTTCTCGCGGCGACCGGGGGGCTGGTGGCGCTGATCTGGCTGACGCAGAGCCTGCGCTTCGTGGAACTCGTGGTGAACCGCGGGCTGTCGTTCGGGGTGTTCCTGCACCTGACGGGGCTGCTGATCCCGAACTTCGTCGCGGTGATCCTGCCGATCACCACCTTTGCCGTGGTGCAGTTCGTGTACCAGCGGCTGGCGGGCGACCGGGAACTGACGGTGATGCGGGCGGCCGGGCTGTCGCCCGTGGCGCTGGCGCGGCCGGCGCTGCTGCTGGCCGCCGTGGTGGTCGCGATGTGCTACTGGCTCGACGTGCAGGTGGTGCCGGTCAGCTACACGGCGTTCCGCGAGCAGCAGTTCGAGATCAGGAACCGCCTGGCGGCGTTCCTGCTGCAGGAAGGCGTGTTCACCCCGGTGTCCGACGACCTGACGGTGTACGTGCGCAGCCGCGACACCGACGGCACCCTGCGCGGCATCCTGGTCGAGGACGAGCGGCAGAAGAACAGCCGGGCCACGATCCTGGCCGAGCGCGGGCGCCTGGTGAACGGGCCGGACGGGCCGCGGGTGCTGCTGGAAGCCGGCAGCCGGCAGGAGATCGACCGCAGCAGCGGGCGGCTCAACGTGCTGACGTTCGCCGAGAACTCCATCGACCTTTCCAGCAACAGCAAGAACGGCGAGCAGCGCTACCGCGACGCCACCGAGATGTCGATCGAGGAGCTGACGCACCCGGACAGCAGCATCAGCCCGCGGGACGTGGGCAAGCTCCTGGTGGAGGCGCACCGGCGGCTGTCGGCGCCGCTGACCGCGATGAGCTTCGCGCTGGTGGCGCTGCTGTCGGTGCTGACCGGGTCGTTCCAGCGCCACGGCAACGTTTTGCGCCCGCTCCTCGCGGTGCTGACGGTGGTGGCGCTGCTGGCGTTGGGCTTGGCGGTGGCGAACCTGGCGGCGCGGCAGACCGAGCTGATCCCGCTGATCTGGCTGCACGCCACCTTGCCCGGCGTCATCTGCGCCTCCTTGCTGCTGGGTCCGCAGGTGATGGCGCGGCACGGCGCGGCGCGGCGTCCGGCGACGGCCCGGCTGAGCCGCGCCGGGCTGTAGGGATCGCGCCGTGGCCGTCACGCTGTCCCTCTACATCGCCCGGCAGTTCCTCCTGGCCGTGCTCGCCATGCTGGCGGCGCTGTCGGGCGTCGTATGGCTGTTCGACTTCATCGAGCTGCTGCGCCGCTCCGCCACCAAGCCCGACGCGACGTTCGGCCTGGTGACGGAGATCGCCGGGCTGCGGCTGCCCTATGTCGCCATGCAGATCCTGCCGTTCGCGGTGCTGCTGGGCGGCATCCTGGCGTTCTGGCGGCTGACGCGCAGCAGCGAGCTGATCGTGGCGCGGGCGTCGGGCGTGTCGGCGTGGCAGTTCCTGACGGCGCCGCTGCTCTGCGCCACCTTGCTCGGCGGGATCGCGACGGCGGGGATCAGCCCGCTGTCGTCGGTGATGCTGGCGCGGGCGGAGGTGCTGGACAACGCCTACCTCCGCACCGGCGGCGGGCCGATGGCGCTGCAAGGCGGGCAGTTGTGGCTGCGGCAGTCCGACCGGGAGCTGGACCCGGCGGGCGTCGCGATCCTGCACGCGCGGGGGGTGACGCTCAAGGGCAAGGAGTTGACGGGGCGGGAGGTCAGCGTGTTCCGCCTGGACGGCGCGGACCGGCTGCTGAGCCGGATCGAGAGCACGCAGGCGACGCTTGGGCGCGGCTACTGGACGCTGGAGGACGCGCGGCGGATGACGGCGGACCGCCTGCCGGAGCCGATCGGCGCCACGCGCCTGCCCACGGACCTCACGGTGAACCGGGTGCAGGAAAGCTTCGCCAGCCCCGACACGCTGTCGGTGTGGGCGCTGCCAGGGTTCATCGCGCTCCTGGAGCGGTCGGGGTTCTCGGCGATCCGGCACCGGCTGCACTTCCAGGCGCTGCTGGCGCTGCCGCTGCTGTGCGGGACCATGGCGCTGGTGTCGGCCGGGTTCAGCATGCGGGCGACCCGGCGCGGCGGGGTGGCGCAGATGATCGGCAGCGGCGTCGCGGCCGGGTTCGCGCTGTTCGTGGTGAGCAAGGTGGCGGAGGAGTTCGGGCAGTCGGGCGCGCTGCCAGCGGAGCTTGCGGCCTGGGCGCCGGCGGGGGCCGGGCTGATGCTGGCGGTGGCGCTGCTGCTGCACCTGGAGGATGGGTAAGGGCTGGGAGGATCGACAGGGGCTGGCGGGCTTCGGCCAGCGTGGGCGAGGTTCCGGCGGCGGAGGCCGGGGCGGCGAGGGCGGCGCTTGCCGCGGCGCTGCTCCGCAGCGTCCGGCGCCAGGCCGCCCTCGTCCTCCGTTCACGCCCGCTTGAACGACCCGCGGGCCACGTCGGGGATGTCGCCGCGGCTGAGGCCGAGGTCCGCAAGCTGGCGGTCGGTGCAGACGGAAAGCTCGTGCGTGATCCGGGCGATCTCCTGGCGCCGCGCCGCCGCCTGCTGCCATTCGCGGCGGAGTTCGCCCAGCTTGGCCCTGGCTGCGGCCCACAGGCCGGTCGGCTGAGTGCGGGAAGTAAAGGCAAGTTGAATGCTCATGGTGGTCTCCTTAGTTTGTCGTCGAAACTGCCTCCCATTGCAGCTTGTTGTTTTTGATGGCCGGTATCGAGGGCGTGGACTGATAAAAAGCTACGGCGGGCAGCAGGACGGCCGTATGCGAAGCTGTCGCCGAACGAGCTTGCTTCCGAACGCTGCACTGGACGGGCATCCCCCACCTGCGTGCGCCCTGTGGTCGGCAATGGCCCGCCCTGGGCGCGATGCGTGCAGGCGGCCCGTCGTTGCAGGTCGCTGAGTCGTTCGCCGGATGCGGTCGGCAGGGGAGCGAACGGCTAGCCGAGAGGATGTCCGCCCGAACGGTGGCGGCGCATGGCGGTCAGCAGCTTGGCAAGGCGCCGTCCCAACGCTTGCGCCCCTGCTGCCAGCACGGATGCGATCTGGCGGTTGCCCTCATGCTGGCGGAGCAGCATCTCGCCGTAGTTGTCGAATATGCTCATCGTCATGGTCCTTCTGCTTGCGGCATTGTGCCAGCCGCATCGAGGGACGTTTCCGTTCTGCTTTGACTGCGCGCCGACCGTCTGGATGAACTCAGCGCAGCCCTGCGTCCGTCCCCGGCGGTTTGGCGCGTCCGCCGCCGAGCCGGGCGGTGAACGAGGACCAGCGGACGGCGAAGTCGCGGACCCATGCTTGCCAGCCCTGCATCACCAGCCGCGCCTCGCGGCGCAATTCGTCTTGGTACATCTGCTTGTCCTTTCCGCTACGGGCTTGGCCCGGCTCGATCGAAAGGACGCTCCTACCTCTTGTGCACTGCAACATGTACCTGCGTGGCCCGATCCGCAAGCCGTGAATCGCACCGCTGGGAGGCGCATTCAGAGTGTTGCTAAATCGCAACACACCCCGTCACCGCTCCATGGTTCGGGAGGTGCCGCGACGGGTGCGGCGAGGAACGGGTCCGGGCCGGACGCCCCCTTTACTGCACGGCCGCGCCGTCCTGGGGCACGGAAGGCGACGACCCCGCCCGGCTGGGCCGCGGCGTAGAGGTTGGCGGTCGAAAGGGCCAGCTTGTTGGTGGAGGAGCCGTTGGCTGTTTCCGCCTTGGCGGTGGCAACGGCGCGGCCGACCGTCCACCTCCTGGCCGGCCCGGGGCGGTACGCCCTATTGCCCCGCCATCAGCCCCGGAACCTCCGCCGCCAGCTCGCGCGCAAGGAAGCCGACCGGGCCGATGCGTCCAGCAAGGCGGCGGCCGGCCTCGCCGTGCAGCCAGACGGCCCAGCAGGCCGCCTGGACCGGCGGCGCGCCGCGGGCGAGCAGGCCGGCGAGGATGCCGGCCAGCACGTCGCCGGAGCCGCTGGTGCCAAGGCCCGGGCCGCCGCCGGCGTAGTCCCACGCTTCGCCCTCGGGGCTGATCACCGAGGTGCGGGCACCCTTCATGATGACCACCTGCTGCAGCGCCGCCGCGGCGCGGCGCCCGGCAGCCGGCGGGTCGGCTTCCACCTCCGCGCGCTCCACGTCCAGGAT
>CAXUIQ010000198.1:0-7303 GCA_964250815.1 uncultured Acetobacteraceae bacterium | reverse complement strand
ACCGGCAGATGGTCGGCGTGCTCGGGATCAACACCTCCCTCGTCTATGCGCTGGTGTTCGGCCTGGGCGCGCTGCTCGCGGGGGCGGCCGGCGCGCTCGCGGCACCGGTGCGGTCGGCAACCCCCGGCATGGGGCTGTCGATCCTGATCGAAAGCTTCATCGTCACCGTGATCGGCGGCATGGGGTCGATCGCGGGCGCCTTCATCGCGGCGGTGCTGGTCGGGCTGGTGCGGTCGTTCGGGTCCATCGGCTTCCCGTTGTTCGTGGACGGGGCGATGTTCGGCTTGATGGCGCTGGTGCTGGTGGCGCGGCCGAGCGGGCTGCTCGGCGCGCGGACGGGCTGAGGTGCGGCGCGACCTCGCCCTGGGTGGGCTGCTGCTGGCCGGGCTGCTCCTGGCGCCCGTGCTGTTCCCGCAGCCGGCGCTGCGGGATTTCCTGATCTACTTCATCGCCTACGGGCTGCTCGCGATGTCGTTGAACCTGCTCGTCGGGCTGACCGGGCTGGTCTCGTTCGGTCATGCGGCGTTCTTTGCGTCCGGCGCCTACGTGTTCGGCCTGCTGATGCAGACGGGGCAGGTGTCGCTTCCTTTCGGGATGCTGGCCGGGGTGGCGGGCACGGCGCTGCTGGCGTTTGGCATCGGCGCGATCTGCGTGCGGCTGACCGAGATCTACTTCTCCTTCATCACCCTCGCGTTCCAGATGTTCCTGTACAGCGTCATCCTGACCGCCGTCAGCGTCACCGGCGGAGACCAGGGGCTGCGCGGCGGCATCCCGCGCCCGCCCTTCCTCGGCATCGACCTCGGGCAAGGGCCGGTGCTGTATGCGTTCTGCGCCGTCGTGTTCGTGGCCTGCCTGCTGCTGATGCGCCAGGTGTCGCAGTCGCCGTTCGGCTACACCCTCCGCCTCGTGCGGGACAACCCGGCGCGCGCCAACTTCGTCGGCGTCAACGTTGCCGCCGCCAAGCTCGGCATCTTCGTGCTTGCAGGCGCGATGGCGGGCGTGGGCGGCATCCTGCTCGCGCTCTTCGTGTCCGGGGCCTACCCGGAGTTCGGCTTCTGGACCACCTCGGGCGAGGCGATCTTCATGATCATGCTGGGGGGCACCCAGTTGTTCGTGGGGCCGCTGGTGGGGGCGCTGCTGCTGCAACTGCTGAACCACTACGTCACCATCTACACGGAGTACCATGGCCTGGTGCTGGGGTCGGTCATCCTGCTGATCGTGCTGGGGCTGCGGCAGGGGGTCGCCGACTTCGCCCATGCGCTGCTCCGGCGCCGCCCGCCCGCGCCGGCCGAGCCTGTGCCCGAGCCGGAGGCCAAGGCGGTCGGGGACCGCGTGGCCTGATGCTGCGGGTCGAGCACCTGTCGAAATCGTTCGGCGGCGTGCAGGCGACGCGGGACGTGTCCATCGACTTTCCCGCCGGGTCGCTGGAAGCGGTCATCGGGCCGAACGGGGCGGGCAAGACGACGTTCTTCAACCTGGTCTCAAGCCATTTGCGCCCGGATGCCGGGCGCGTGGTGTTCGACGGGACCGACATCGTGGGCCTGTCGAGCCTGGAGGTGGTGCGGCGCGGCGTGGCGCGGGCGTTCCAGGTCGCGGCGCTGTTCCCGAGCCTCACGGTGCGGGAATCGCTCGCGGCCGCGGTGATGTCGCGGCGGCGGCGGTCGTGGCGCGTGCTGGCGCGCTTCCCGTTCCGCGACCTCGATGCCCGGGTGGACGAGCTGCTGGCGCTGCTGGGCCTCGCCTCGAAGGCGGCGGTGCCGTCCCGCCAGCTCTCGCACGGGGACCAGAAGCTGCTCGACATCGGGCTGGCGCTGGCGATGGACCCGAAGGTGCTGCTGCTGGACGAGCCGACGGCGGGGATGGGGCCGGACGAGCGGTGGCGCATGATCGGCCGGGTGCAGCACCTGTGGCAGGCGACGGGCATGACCGTGCTGTTCATCGAGCACGACATGGACATCGTGTTCCAGGTCGCGCAGCGGGTCCACGTGCTGAAGTACGGGGCGGTGCTGGCGCAGGGCACGCCGGACGAGATCCGCCGCAACCCGGACGTGATCGACGCCTACCTCGGCACCGACCACCGGGCCGTCCCCATGGGCGCCGTGCCGTAGGCTCGGCGCTTCAAGCCGAAGGCGCCGACGTGTCCTGCGGCGCGGGCCGGATCCTGTCCGGCCCGGGCCTGCGCGTGGAGGCCGGGCAGACGATGGCTGGCCTTGCTTGGTTCCGTGCCCCCTCCGCGTTTCGCGTGGAACGGTGGCCGGCGTGCCCGGCCAAGTACGCCGGGTGCTGCGCGAGGCGAAGATTACAAGGGAGCAGCGCGTAATATTACGGTTGGAATTCGAGATTGCCAGAACGGCAAAGCCGCCAACATGCTGTCCGCCCCCTATTCCGGGGGCAGTCGAGGGCGCCACGTCCTCCAAGGAAGTTCAGAATGTCTGGGACAACACACGACATCGTTGACACGGCCGTCGCGGCCGGGTCGTTCAACACGCTTGTCGCCGCCGTGACCGCCGCAGGCTTGGGCGCGACGCTGAAGGGCGCCGGCCCGTTCACCGTGTTCGCGCCGTCCGACGATGCCTTCGCCAAGCTGCCGGCCGGGACTGTCGATGAGCTTGTCAAGCCTGCCAGCAAGGACAAGCTCACAAAGATCCTGATGCTGCACGTGCTGCCGGGCAAGGTGATGGCCGCCGACGTGACCGGCAAGACGCTGACGCCGAAGTCGGCCGGCGGCGAGGAGCTGCACGTTGACGGAACGGACGGCGTCGTCGTCAATGGCGCGCACGTCACGACGGCCGACATCGCGTGCTCCAATGGCGTGATCCACGTCATCGACACGGTGATGATGCCGAAGGGCTGAACCGGCCGGCCGCGCGAAGATGCGGGCGGACGGGAGCTTCGCCGCTCCCGTCCGTCGCAGACGGCGCGCAGACTTGCACCGTCTTGGCGGAACGGCGTCGGCGGTGCAAGGAGTTGGACGGTCCGGCCTTGGCCATCGCGGGGCCGACACCAATTCGGACCGGAACGCCTGCTGCGGCAACGAAGGATCAGGACATATCGATGGAGATGGTTTCGGTGGTCGGAGTGCTTGCCGCGGCGGCATCGACAACAAGCTTCGCTCCCCAGGCCTGGAAGATCATCAAGACCCGGAATACCGAAAGCATCTCGGTCGGCATGTACGGGATCACCGTGGTCGGGTTCGCGTTGTGGTTCGCCTACGGCCTCATGCTCGGGAGGTGGCCGTTGATCTTCACCAACAGCGTGTGCCTGCTCCTGTCGGCATTCATCCTGGTGATGAAGGTCCTTTCGCCGAAAGCCAAGGATGCCGTGGCCGACGCCCTGGACCCGGCGGTGGAGAAGTCCTGACCCAAGCCGGGCAGGTCGTCGCGGCGGTCGTTGCCGTCGCGTCGGCTTGCAGGCGGAGGCGGGCGGGCAGAGTCCGGCCAGGAGCGGGTCGTGCAGCCTGCGGCGTCCGTATGGGCGGTGCGCGGCCCTGGCGTTGCAGGCGGGCCGAAGCTGCTAAGCAGGCTTGTGTGGCACAAGCCACACAAGCCTGCTTAGCTTCCTTGTCCTAGATGCATCATTTTACCGGCGGAGCGTGGCACGCTCCGTCGAATGATGTTTAGGCCCTCTCAACCGGGTCGCTGCACAGCCTCCCGGCCCGCCTCCGCCCTCGGCTGCGTCGCCGCGCTCACCGCCGCGGTGGCGAGCAGGTTGAGGGCTAGGGCCACGATGCCGATGTTGAGGTCCTGCCACGGCGGCGGCAGCCAAGGCAGCAGGTCGCGCGTCGTTGCGTGGGCGAGCACCGTGGCGGCGACGGTGGCGACGCCGGCCACGATCCCGGCCATGGCGCCCGGCGCGGTGACGCGGTTGCGCGGCAGCAGGCTCGCCAGCAGGGACGGGAACAACTGGGTCACGAAGCTGTAGCCCATCAGCAGCAAGGCCACGATCGTGTTGCCGCCCCGCACGGCCAGCAGCACCGCCACCAGCGCCACCACGGGCACCATCAGCTTGGCCGTGCGGGAAACATCCGCATCGGTCGCGCCCGGGCGGGCCGCGCGGTACAGGTTGTTGGCCAGCAGCGTCGCCGCCGCCATCAGGATCATCGCCCCGGGCACCAGCGCCGTGAGCACGCCGACGCCGCCGATCACGCCCACGAACCACGGATCGAAGTTGGCGAGCGCCAGGCGGAACAGCGACAGGTCGATCTCCGGCCCGGCCAGGCCCGGCACCTTGAGGATTGCAGCGAAGCCCACGAAGAACACGAACAGCAGCACGAGCTGATAGAGCGGCAGCACCACCGCGTTTTTGCGGAACACCCCGGCGTCGCGCGCCGTGTAAAGCGAGCCGAAGGTGTGCGGCCACATGTAGAAGCCGAGCGCGGTCAGCATCACGGTGGAGTCGAACCAGACGATGCTCTCGCCCCGGGCCGGCAAGGCGAGGAAGCCGGGCTTGGCTTCGTTGATCGCGGCGAACATGCCGGCGTAGCTGCCGTAGAGGCGCAGCGGCAGGTAGATGCCCAGGAACAGCACGACGGCCAGGATGGAGGTGTCCTTCAGCACGGAGTTCCAGGCCGACCCGTGGATGCCCGACAGCATGACGTAGGCCGTGATGACCGCAGCCCCGATCCAGACGGCCAAGGTTGCCGAGATGCTGCCGTAGGAGGCCACCGACATGATGATGCCCAGCCCCTTGAGCTGCAGCACCAGGTAGGGCAGCAGCGCGACCACGCCCACCACCGCCACCAGGATGCCGAGCGCCGGGCTGTTGTACTTGCGGGCGAAAAAGTCGGACTGCGAGATCAGGCGGTGCTGCTTCGCGTAGCGCCAGATCGGCGGCAGCATCCAATAGGAAAGGATGTAGGCGAGGCACCCGTAGGACAGGATGTAGAGCGCCGGCCCGCCATGCCCGTAGGCGTAGCCGCTGCCGCCCAGGAAGGTTAATGTCGTGTAGATCTCGCCCGCCATGAGCAGGAACACGAACACGGCGCCGAAGCCCCGCCCGCCCACCGACCATTGCTCCAGGTCCATGTCCTTGCCTCCGCGCGCGCGGAGGCCGAGGGCGAGCGCCACGAGAACGAAGCCGGAGATGACGAGGAGCGCCGCGTTCATGGCGCCGCATCCGGCGGCACGGGACCTTGCGCGCCGTCGCGGTTCGCGGGATCGCACCGGTACACGACCGCCATGATGGCGGAGGTCGCGACCACCCACGACACCAGCCAGACCAGGATGACGGGCAGGCCCAGGAGGGACGGATCGGCGCGGTTGAAGAACGGCGTCCCGGCCAGGATGCCGAGGAAAGGAAGGACTGCGATCCATCGCATGCCGTGGTTCCCCTGTGATGCTCGCGACGCCGGCGCCAGCCAAAGACCGCATAAGAGGACGCAGGCAAGAAGCAGGCAAGGAGCAGGTCAGGAAAACGGCATGGACCCGGCCCGTCCTGCACGGCCCGGAACCGCCTCGCCCTGCCGAGGGACCGACGCTCTCCGGGATCTACGGCACCCAGCCGACGAGGATTGCGGCAAGGCCGGTCCCCGCGAGAACGCGGCGCAGCCAGACGCCGCGGGTCGTCGCGACCCCGTAAGCCAGGGCATGCGCCAGGGCCGGCCAGAGCGGCAGGTAGTAGCGGAACGAAGCGGCCGGAAGGCTGAACCCGAGCTTTGCCGCCGAGAACCAAAGATGGGTCGGCAGCACGACGGCGAATGCCAAGGCGGCCGCGGCGGCGATGGCGTCGCGCGCCGCCCAGCCTCGGCGCCAGGCCATGCCGCCGCCGAGCACCGCGCAGGCCGCCATCGACCAGAACAGCCCAACCGCCGCGAAACCCATGCCGTCCGTCACCGGCCACGTGCCGGTCTGGGACAGCGACCAGGTGTAGCCGACGTTGGCCAGGAACGCCGGAAGGTAGTGCGCGAGGCTGTCCAGTTGGCGGACGTTGCCGAACTGCTCCACCGTGACCGGCACCAAGGCGCCATAGTCCCGGACGATGAAGCCATACGGGACCGCGCCGACAGCGAAGCCGACGGCCAGGGCAAGCACGCGATCAACGCGCCAGGGCCGCGTCAACAGGGAGAACGCGCCCAGCCAGGCGCCGACGCCGAGAGCCGCATTCGGCTTGGCCCACAGCGCGGCCGTCAAGCCCAGGGCGATGCCTGCGAGGCCCGGCCAGCGATGCCGCTCCACCGTGCTGGCGCCCCAGTAGGCGACCGCCCCGGCGAGGAAGGCGAGGGCGTCGTTGGTCACCTGGCCGGACACGGCAAGCAGCTTGGGGCAGAACGCCGTGGCCGCGCAGAACACCGCGAGCGCCGCCGGGTCTTGCCCGAAATGCCGCCACCCTGCCCAAAGCACCAGGGCAAGGCCGGCCCACGCCAAGCCCGCAGACGCCAGCCGCGGCGCCAGGACCGCCTGGCCTGGCGCAAGCGTGCGGTCCAGGAACAGGCCGATGAACAGGTAATACGGCGAAGGATGCCCCAGGTAGTTCGGCCGGTCGTCCCATCGGCCCATGTCCCCGACGGGCAGCGTCCGCTGCTCCTCGAACTTCGGCAGCAGCCGGCCGGTTTCCTGCAGGAACGCGGCGTAGGAGACGTGCTCCAGCTCGTCGAAAGCGCCGGGAAAACTCGTCGTCGCGATCAGGTTCAAGCCGATGGCGCCCGCGGCCAGCAGGCACAGCAGGGGAACGAGGCGGCGGAGCGCCAGCTTCGACGTCCGCACCCGGTCGGGCAGCAGGCTGGCACTCATGCGAACGCTCCTGAAATCCCCGGATCGGGGAAGCGGCCTGCGGGAGCTGAAAGCGCCAGCTACAATCTTTGTTTGTAGAAAAACTTTCCTGTCTCGTCAATCTTTCGACGATCCTGAGATTCGGGACTCCGCATGGGGCGGGAAGGCCGGGCGCTGGAAGCGCCATGACGCCTGTCGAGTGTGGGGTTCGAGGACTTGGGGCAGCCTTTTTGCCCGTCCCGGGCAGGTCTGCCTCGCGGATTGCGCCGACGGCGCCCATGGGCCGGCCCAGCCAGGGGCACTAGCGAAGGCCGCGGCCACGGACGCCCGCACCGGGCCGCCGCGCGAGCATGGCGGCAACTACGGCATCAAGGACCTGTCGCGCGTCGCCAAGGTGTGTTGTCTGGCCTGTGTGCCGGACGCCGGGATGCCGGGGGGCGGCGTGGACGTGCCGCTCGCGCCGGGTCTAAGCATCATGAGACCTGTGCGCGGGTGGCTTGCTGCGGCGCGTCGCGTTCTGATTCCATGCTCTTCTGAATGGGGCTCTTCTGAATGGGGCGGAGGCGGTGATGACGCGTCGGCGGATCGGGCAGGAG
>CAXUIQ010000197.1:0-7331 GCA_964250815.1 uncultured Acetobacteraceae bacterium | reverse complement strand
GGTCCATCACCGGCGCCGCCCCCGCCCGGATCGCGGCCGCGAGCGCGCCGACCTGCGGCAACAGCTTCGTCATGTAGAACCGCGCCGTCTTCACCTTCGCCTCGTAGAACCCCGCCTCGGCCGGCCCCGCGGCGCGCTTCTCCGGCGCGCCGCGGGCCAGCCGGCGGGGGGCCGCAGCCGCTTCGCCCGGGTGCGCGCCGCGACTCCGCCGGGTTCCGACCTTTGGTGGGCGGCGCTGCGCGGCGAATTGCAGTCGCTCGACCTGATGGATGCGCAGGACGAGGCGGCCGTGCTGACGACCGAGGTCGCGGCGGCGCATCCCGGGCTGCGGCTGCCGGACGACATCGCGGTCCGCATCGCCCCGTTGGACGCAGAGGCCAGGCGCGCCTAGCGTGGCCGAGAGCGTTCTGCGGCAGCTTCTCAGGCCGCCTTACCGCTACGTGCGGTACGAGTTGCTGCCGTCCATCGGCCACCTCCTCATGAGCCGCCGCAGCCCGCACCGTCTGGTCAGCCGCTGGCCCGAGGGCGAAATGGCGCTCGGCCCCAAGGTGTGCGTGTACGTCCACTGGGACGGCGCCGGGGACGTGCGGGACCACGTGCTGCACCACGTGCGCAGCCTGGCGGAGGCCGGCCTGTCGGTCGTGTTCGTCACGAACTCCGGCTTCCTGCGGCCCGCTGCCATGGCCAAGCTGCAGGGCGTGTGCGCCGGCGTGCTGATCCGCAGCAACGTCGGCTACGACTTCGGCGCCTGGCGCGAGGGGTTCGAAATCCTGCAACTGCCGCGCCCGGACACCGAAATGGTAGTGATGGCGAACGACAGCGTTTATGGCCCGCTGCGTCCGCTGCACGACCTGATCGGCGCGTTCGATTTCGCCCAGGCCGACATCTGGGGATGCACCGAAAGCTGGCAGACCCGCTACCACCTGCAATCCTACCTGATGGCGTTCAGCCCCCGCGTGGTCGCCAGCGAGGCCTGGCGCGCGTTCTGGGCCACCGTGCGGCCGACCTGGTCGAAGGTGTGGCTGGTCCGCCTGTACGAGATCGGGCTGAGCCAAGCCCTGATCAGGGCAGGGTTCACCTGCCGGGCCGTCTGGCCGTACCAGCGGCTGGTCAACGACCTGGACCCCGAGTTGCTGATGGACCACACGGAAGGCGGCCCGAACCTTGCGGACCCGACGGTGCGGGTGCGGCAGTACCACACCCGGCACATCCGCAACCTCGCCGTGGCCCGTCTGCCGCTCAACCCGACCAGCGACCTGTGGCGGCAGTTGATGCAGACGCAGTTCCCGTTCATCAAGCGCGAACTGCTGCGTGACAACCCGACCCATGTTCCGGATGTCGCGGAGTGGCGGGAGGTTGCCCGGGCACAGTTCGCGGCGGACCTGGGGCCGATCGAGCGGGACTTGCAGCGCACGTTGAAGAACCGGACGCCTTAACGGCGTTGCGCCGCGACCCAGCCGAGCTGCGCGCGCCACGTCAGGCCGAAAGCTTCTCCAACTCGCGCAGCACGCTTTCGCCCATGACCGAGGTGCCGACCTTCGCCGTGCCCGGCCCCATGACATCCGCGGTGCGCAGGCCGCTCGCCAGCACGTTGGTGCAGGCGCGCTCGATCAGCCCGGCGTCCTCCTCCATGTCGAAGGAATGGCGCAGCAGCATGGCGAAGCTCAGCATCTGCCCCATCGGGTTGGCGACGCCCTTGCCCGCGATGTCGGGCGCGCTGCCGTGGATCGGCTCGTAGAGCGCGTGGCGCCGACCGGAGCTGTCGGGGGCGCCGAGCGTCGCGGACGGCAGCATCCCGAGGCTCCCGGTCAGCATGGAGGCCAGGTCGGACAGCAGGTCGCCGAACAGGTTGGTGGTCACGATCACGTCGAACTGCCGGGGGTTGCGCACCAACTGCATGGCGCAGTTGTCGGCATACATGTGGGACAGCGTCACGTCGGCGTAGTCCCGCTCGTGCAGGGCGGTGACGACCTGGCGCCACAGCAGGCCGCTTTCCATGACGTTGGCCTTCTCGACGCTGGTGACGCGACCCTGCCGCTTGCGCGCCAGTTCGAAGGCCACGCGCGCCACCCGCTCGATCTCGTGCGTCGAGTAGGCCTCCGTGTTGACGCCGCGCTGCTGCCCGTCCGGCAGGGTCTCGATCCCGCGCGGCTCGCCGAAATACAGGCCCCCCGTGCTTTCCCGCACGATCATCAGGTCGAGGCCGCGGATCACCTCGGGCTTCAGCGTGCTGGCGTCCACCAGCGGGTCGAGCACGACGGCCGGGCGCAGGTTGGCGAACAGGCCCAGCTCGCGCCGGAGCGTCAGGATGGCGATTTCCGGGCGCATGTCGAAGCCCAGCTTGTCCCAGCGCGGCCCGCCCACGGAGCCGAACAGCACGGCGTCGGCCGCAAGCGCCTTCGAAACCACCTCCTTGGTGATCGGCGTGCCCCGCTGGTCGATGCTGGCGCCGCCGACCAGGTCCTCGCTGATGTCGAAGCTGATGCTGCGCCGCCGCTCCATCCAGTCGATCACCCGGCGGACCTCGCGCATCACCTCCGGGCCGATCCCGTCCCCGGGGAGCACCAGCAGCTTCTTGTTGGCACCCATGTCGTATGTCCTAAATGGCGGTGATGCCGGGCATCCAAGGCGCCTGCTGGCGGATGCGTGCCTCATAGGCGTTGATCGCCGGGGCGCGCTGCATGGTCTGGCCGATGTCGTCGAGGCCGTTCAGCAGCAGGTGGCGGCGCAGCGCATCCACGGCGAACGGGATCTCCTCGCCGTTCGGACGCACCACCACCTGGCGTGGCAGGTCGATGGTCAGCCGCGCGTTGCTGCCCATGCGGGCGTCGCCCATCAACTGGTCGCACACCTCGCGCGGCAGCGTGATCGGCAGGATGCCGTTCTTGAAGCAGTTGTTGTGGAAGATGTCGGCGAAGCTCGGCGCGATGACGCAGCGGATGCCGAAGTCCAGCAGCGCCCAGGGCGCGTGCTCGCGGGACGAGCCGCAGCCAAAGTTCTCGTGCGCGATCAGCACCTCGGCATGGCGGAACGGCTCGGTGTTCAGCACGAACTCCGGGCGCTCGGCGCCCGTGCCGTCGAAGCGCAGCGTGTCGAACAGGTGGACGCCCAAGCCGGTGCGCTTGATGGTCTTGAGGAACCGGGCCGGGATGATCTTGTCGGTATCGACGTTGGCCAGCGGCAAGGGCGCCGCGATGCCGGTCAGCACGGTGAAGGGCTGCATCACGCCAACTCCCGCACGTCGGTCAGGCGCCCGGTGACGGCGGCGGCGGCGGCCATGGCGGGCGACAGCAGGTGGGTCCGCCCGCCGGGGCCTTGCCGCCCCTCGAAGTTGCGGTTGCTGGTACTGGCGCAGCGCTGGCCGGGCTTGAGCTTGTCGGGGTTCATGCCGAGGCACATGGAGCACCCGGCCTCCCGCCACTCGAACCCGGCGTCCAGCATGACCCGGTCCAGGCCCTCCGCCTCCGCCTGCTGCTTCACCAGGCCGCTGCCCGGCACCACCAGGGCGCGCACGCCGGGCGCCACGTGCTTGCCGCGCGCCACCTGGGCGGCGGCGCGGATGTCCTCGATGCGGCCGTTGGTGCAACTGCCGATGAACACGACATCGACCGGGATGTCCGACAGCTTCGTGCCGGGCGTCAGCGCCATGTAGTCGAGCATGCGCCGCATCTGCGCCTGCGCGGCCTCGTCCGCGACGGCGGCCGGGTCGGGCACGGCGCCGGTGATCGGCAGCACGGTCTCCGGGCTGGTGCCCCACGTCACCATGGGCGCGATCTCCGACGCATGGAGGGTCACGACCCGGTCGTAGTGCGCGCCGGGATCGGACGGCAGGGTGCGCCAGTGTTCCACGGCGCGGTCGAACGCCTCGCCCTGCGGCGCGTAGGGACGGCCCTTGATGTAGGCGAACGTCGTGTCGTCCGGCGCGATCATGCCGGCGCGGGCGCCGGCCTCGATGCTCATGTTGCAGACGGTCATGCGTCCGGCCATGTCCAGCCCGCGCACGGCTTCCCCGGCGTATTCGATCACGTGGCCGGTGCCGCCCGCGGTGCCGATGCGGCCGATCACCGCGAGCACCAGGTCCTTGGCGGTGACGCCGGGCGCCAGTTGCCCATCGACCTGCACCAGCATGTTCTTAGCCGGCTTTTGCAAAAGCGTCTGGGTGGCCAGGACATGCTCGACCTCCGACGTGCCGATGCCGAAGGCGAGCGCGCCCATCGCGCCGTGGGTGCTGGTGTGGCTGTCGCCGCAGACGATGGTCATGCCGGGCAGGCTGATGCCCTGCTCCGGCCCGATGATGTGCACGATGCCCTGGCGCGCGTCCCGCACCGGGAAGTACGGCACGCCGAACTCGGCGACGTTGGCTTCCAGGGTCTCGACCTGGATGCGGCTTTCGGGTTCGGCGATGCCCTGGCTGCGGTCGCTGGTCTGGATGTTGTGGTCCACCACCGCGATGGTCGCGTCGGGCCGCCGCACCGCGCGTCCGGCCAGCCGCAGGCCCTCGAACGCCTGCGGGCTGGTGACCTCGTGCACGAGGTGCCGGTCGATGTACAGCACGCAGGTGCCGTCTTCGAGGCGTTCGACGACGTGGCTTTCCCAAACCTTGTCGAACAGGGTCTTGGCTGTGTCCGCCATGGGGTTCTCCTGGTCCGGTTACTCGGCCGCTTCCGGGACGGCCGGCGGGGTGGCCGCCGACGTGACCTCCCGGGCGCGCTCGGCGATGCGGGCGGACTTGCCGCTGCGGCCGCGCAGGTAATACAGCTTGGCCCGGCGCACGTCGCCGCGGCGCACCACCGCGATCTCGGCGATCGTCGGCGCATACAGGGGGAACACCCGTTCCACGCCCTCGCCGTAGCTGATCTTGCGCACGGTGAAGTTGCTGTTCAGGCCCTTGTTGGAGCGGGCGATGCAGACGCCCTCGTAGGCCTGCACGCGGGTCCGCTCGCCCTCGATGACCTTGACCATGACCTTCAGCGTGTCGCCGGGCTGGAACGCGGGCACGGGCCGGGCGGCGGTGAGCTTGGCGACCTGCTCCGCCTCGTACTGCTGGATGATGTTCATGGGTGTCGTCCTTTGCTGATGGTCTGTTACGGCCCGGCGGGCGCGCTGTCCACGCGGGCGCGCCACAGGTCCGGCCTGCGTGCGCGCGTGGCCTGCTCGGCCTGTGCCCGGCGCCAGGCCGCGATGGCGGCGTGGTGGCCGGACAGCAGCACGTCGGGCACGCGCAAGCCCTGCCACTCGGGCGGCCGGGTGTAATGCGGGTATTCCAGCAGCCCGGCGCTGAAGCTCTCGTCCTCGGCGCTGGCCTCGGCGCCCATCACGCCGGGCAGCAGGCGGACGCAGGCGTCCAGCAGCACCAGGGCGGGCAGCTCGCCGCCGGACAGCACGTAGTCGCCGATGCTGACCTCCTCGGCACCCCGGGCGTCCAGCACGCGCTGGTCCACGCCCTCGTAGCGCCCGCAGAGCAGGCGGACCCCCGGCCCCGCCGCCAGCGCGCGCACGCGGTCCTGCACCAGGGGCCGGCCGCGCGGCGTCATGTAGAGCAGCGGCCTGGCGTCGTCCGGCCCGATGGCGGCGTCCAGCACGTCCGGGCGCATCACCATGCCCGCGCCGCCGCCGAACGGGGTGTCGTCCACCGTGCGGTGCCGCCCCTTTGCCGCGTCGCGGATGTCCCGCACGTCCAGCCGCCACAGCCCGGCCAAGAGCGCGCGCCCGGCCAGCGACTGCCCGAGCGGCCCGGGGAACATCGGCGGGAACAGCGTCAGGACGGTGGCGTGCCAGCTCATTCCGCCGCCCGCGCCTCGTCGGGAACCAGCACTTCGTCCGGCGGCGCCACCACCAGCGTTCCGGCCGCCGGGTCGATGCTCGGCACGCAGGCGTGCGTGAAGGGCAGCAGCAGGGGCGCCGCGCCTTCCCGCTCGATCTCAAGGCTGGTGCCCGCGCCGTAGTCGTGCACGGCCGCCACGCGCCCCACCGGGCGGCCCGACCCGTCCAGCGCCGCCATGCCAACCAGGTCCGCCAGGTAGAACTCGTCCGGCTCCGGCGGCGGCAGGCGGTCGCGCTCGACGTAGAGCCGCGTGTTGGTCAGGCGCTCCGCCGCGCCGCGGTCGGCAACGGCGCGGCCCTCGGCATCCGAGAGCGCCGCGATCCCCTCCCCGCGCCAGGCCAGCGTCCAGGCCCGGCCGCTGTCGTCCAGCAGCGGCCCGTAGCCCGCAAGGTCGGCCGGCACCGCGGTGTAGCTGTGGACATGCACCAGCCCCCGCACCCCATGCGGCCGGCCGACGACGCCCATCAGGATGCGGCGGCCCGCCAACTCAGCCGACGGCCTTCGCCGCGCGCTCCTGCGCCTTCTTCTTCGGCGCGGACTGGATGGGCTGCTCGCGGTGGACCGGCATCGGCGCCAGGCCGGCGTGGCCGAGGAACTTCGCCACCCGCTCGGTCGGCAGCGCGCCTTGGCCGATCCAGTGCTGGATGCGCTCGCCTTCCAAGCGCACGCGGTCCTCGTGCTGCGCCGGCAGCATGGGGTTGTAGCTGCCCACCCTCTCCAGGAAGCGCCCGTCGCGCGGGCTGCGGCTGTCGGCGATGACGACGTGGTAGTACGGGCGCTTCTTCGCGCCGGCCCGTGCAAGGCGTATCTTGAGACCCATCAGGTGTTCCTTTTGAAATCGGTCAGTAGGGGCGGCGCTGCCGCTGTTGCTGATGCTGATGCTGCTTGGGCATCAGCGCACCCATGCCCTGCCGCATCAGCCCCTTCTGCCCCAGCTTGTTCATGCGTTTCATCATCGTGGTCATGTCGTCGAACTGCTTGAGCAGGCGGTTGATCTCCTGCACGCTGGTGCCGGACCCGGCGGCGATGCGCTTCTTGCGGCTCGCCTTGATCACGTCCGGGGTGCGCCGCTCCTTCACCGTCATCGACGAGATGATCGCCGCCTGCCGCTTCAGGATGCCCTGGTCGAGGTTCGCGTCCTCGATCTGCGCCTTCATCTTGCCGATGCCGGGCAACATGCCGAGGATGCCGGACAGGCTGCCCATCTTGCTGATCTGCTTGAGCTGCTTGGCATAGTCCTCAAGGTCGAAGGTGCCGCGCACCATCTTGCGCGCGAGCTTCTCCGCTTCCTCCTCGTCCAGCGTCTCCTCGGCGCGCTCCACCAGGCCGACGATGTCGCCCATGCCGAGGATGCGTCCGGCCACCCGCTCGGGGTGGAACTCCTCCAGCGCCTCCAGCTTCTCGCCGGAGCCGGTGAGCTTGATCGGCGCCCCGGTGATCTGGCGCATGGAGAGCGCCGCGCCGCCGCGGGCGTCGCCGTCCATCCGGGTCATCACGATGCCGGTCA
>CAXUIQ010000196.1:0-7378 GCA_964250815.1 uncultured Acetobacteraceae bacterium | reverse complement strand
CGACGCCGTTCAGCCCCAGCATGACCGCGCCGTTGTAGCGCCGCGGGTCGAGCCAGAGCCGCATGCGGTCCAGCCCGGGCCGGGCGAGCAGGTAGGCGAGGCGCGCCGCGAGGCTGCTGCGGAAGATCTGCTTCAGCAGGTCGCCGACCAGCTTGAGCGCGCCCTCGCCCGTCTTCAGCGCCACGTTGCCGGTGAAGCCGTCGGTCACGATCACGTCCGTGGTCCCGGCGGCGATGTCGTGGCCCTCCACGAAACCGTGGAACTGCGGGGCGATGTGGCTCCCACGCAGGATCTCGGCTGCCTGGCGCACGCGCTCGTCGCCCTTCAACTCCTCCGACCCCACGTTCAGCAGGCCGATGGTGGGTGCGGGCAGGCCCAGCACGGTGCGGGCGAACACGTCGCCCATGACCGCGAACTCCACGAGGTTGCGCGCGTCGCACTGCACGTTGGCGCCGAGGTCGAGCATGACCACGTCGCCCCGGGCCGACGGCCCGATGGCCGCCATGGCCGGGCGGTCGATGCCGGGCAGGGCCTTGATCACGATCTTCGCCAGAGCCAGCAGCGCCCCGGTGTTGCCCGCCGAGACCACGCCGGACGCCTCGCCGCTGGCCACTGCGTCGATGGCCACCCGCATGGAGGACCCGCGCACCCGCAAGGCCGCGGTCGGCTTCATTTCGCTCGGGATGGCCTCGGGGGCGTGGCGGATGGTGCAGGACGCCTGGACGCGCTTGCGCGAGGCTACCAAGGGGCTGAGCCTCGCCTGGTCGCCCACCAGAAGGAAGCGTGCGGACGGGTGCCGCTCGGCTGCGATGACGATGCCGTCCAGCACCGCCTCCGGCGCGTGGTCGCCGCCCATGGCGTCGATCGCAAGGTTGAAAGGTTCGCTCATTGCTGGGCGTCCCAGCCCGGCGGCCTCAGGCGCGGACGGCCCCTTTGAGCGCCTTGCCGGCGGCCACGACCTCGCGGCCGTCATAATGGCCGCAATGGCTGCAAAGATGGTGCGGGCGCTTCAGCTCGCCGCAGTTGGAGCACTCGGCATGGGCCTCGACCCGCAGCGCGTCGTGGCTGCGGCGCATTCCGCGGCGGGACGGGGACGTTTTCTTCTTGGGAACAGCCATGGAACAACGCCCCTCCGGGCTGAAAGGCGCGCAGCGAGGGCGCGGCGCGCTTGGATCACAAGGTCGGCAACGGGAACGACAGCCGCGCGGTCTAGCAGAGCCGCATCCGGGCTGCAAGCGACGCCCTACTCCTGCGTCCGGCGCGCCATCAACGCGGCAAACGGGCTTGACGCCTCATCCGCCGCTTCGGTCGGAAGCGCGGCGCCGGGCTTGCGCGGAAACGGGTCGAGCGCCAGGGCAAGCTGTTCCACCGCCGCCTCCCCAAGGTCGGCCGCGCCGCCCGCATATGGGATTTGGTCGATGGCTTCCGGGTCGGGATCGTCGTCCTCGGTGCCGGACGGCACGAGATGCACGGTGAACCCCTCCTGCACGTCATGGGAGAACGGATCGAGGGAGATGACGCAGGTTTCCGTGACAGCGGCGCGCAGCATCCCTTGCGCCTCGATGGTGGACGCGCCGACCCGGCGCAGCTTGAACGCGCAGTGCAAGCTTGCGACGTCCAGGACGCGCAGCCGGGCCGCGATAGCCGGCAGCTCGCCAGGCCTTGCCTCGACCTCCACCGCCATGCCCTGCGGCCCGATGCGGTCCAGCGCAACCGGACGGTGCAGTTCCGGGGTCATTCCGTGGCCCGCGCCGGACGGAAGCTGACCCGGCCCGCCAGCAGCGCCTCGATAGGCTGGTCCGCCAGGTGCTTGGACTGTTCCAGCGCCAGGGCCGCCAAGGCGTGCGCGGACTCCGGGGGCGCCTGGCCGCGCCAAACGTTGCGGGCGAGCGCGCCCGCCAGTCCCATCACATCGCCGCTGTCAAGCGCGGCGGCATAGGCGGCGGACCGACCGTTGAACGCTTCCCACATCGCGCGCACCCGCTTGCCGACCGTCATGTCGCCGACGCCGATCTCCCGCAGGTTGATGTCCATGTCGGAGAACATCGCGTCGAACACGGCCTGAGCCAGCTCCTGCCCTTCCTTCGAAGCGGCATGCAGGCGATGCACCACGAGAAACACATAAAGCCCGATCACGTCGAACCGCCCATCCAGCGTGTCCGGGACACCCAGCGTCTCGAAGATGTAAGGGTCGCGGGCGGCCCCGACCGCGGCGGTGTAGAGTTCGAACCCGGCGCGCTCATGCCGTTTGCGCCCAAGCAGACCCAAGAGTGCCATCCGATTCCCACCCGCCCTGTCCGGTCCGGCGCCGCCAGATTGACACAACCCGGCGGGCATGACACCCAGCACCCAAATAGGTTTCTCCCTGGGACCGATCAATGCGGCCCTCGGACCGCCTTGGCTCCATCCCTGTGAACCAGACTGGACCCGCAAGTGCGCCTGCTCCCCATCCTCGTCCTCGTGGCCTTGTCCGCTTGCAGCGCCGTCGAGGCGCCGCATCAGTTGCGCGGCAACCACGTCGATGCCGACCTCCTCAAGGAGTTGGTGCCCGGGACATCGACCAGGGCCGACGCCACCTCCCTGCTCGGCTCGCCGACCGCGCACGCCACCTTCGACGACAACACGTGGATCTACATCAGCGAGACCACGCGCACCCGGGTCGGACGACTGCCGGGCATCATGGCGCAGGACGTGACGACGCTGAAGTTCGACCAGGCCGGCGTGCTCCAAGACGTGAAGCACCTGAACCAGGACGACGCCATGAGCGTGGCGGTGGTGAGCCGCGCCACGCCGTCGCCGGGAAGCGAGGCGTCGTTCATGCAGCAACTTCTGGGCAACGTGGGCAAGTTCAGCACGGGCGGCCTGCCGGGCGGCGGCGGAAGCACGCCGGGCGGCAGCGGCGCAACCACCGGACCCGGCCTATAGGCTGCTGGCTAGAAATGGCTCCAGCCTGGCCGGTCCAGGCTGATGACGGAACCCGCCCCATCCAGGACCTGCACCTGGGCGCCGGCCTCGAACCGCCCGATCCGGGTTGCGCCGCATCCCTGGGCTGCAGCCACGGCCACGAGCGCCTTGGCGTGCTGCGGCGGCACCGCCATCAGCAGCTCGTAGTCGTCGCCGCCGGTCAGGCAGGTTTCGAGCCACGCCTCCCCCGCCGCCCGCGCCGCGGGTGAACGCGGCACCAGCGCGGCCTCGATGACAGCGCCGAGGCCGGCTGCGCGGCAAAGGTGGCCCAGGTCCTGCACCAAGCCGTCCGAAACGTCCATGCAGGCCGACACGATCCCGTGCAGCGCCATGCCGAGCCGTGGCTGCGGCAGGCGGTAGCGGCCGGCCAGCCAGCCATCCGGGTCGGGAACCCGGCCCTGGAGCGCCAAAAGGCCGAGCGCCCCGTCCCCGATGGTGCCCGTCACCCATACTTCGTCGCCCGCGGCGGCGCCTCGGCGGCGCAGCGCCGCGCCGGGCGCCACGTGGCCGATGACGGTGAGCGAAAGCGTCATCGGCCCGGGCGTCGCCGTGGTGTCCCCGCCCAGCAGCGCGATGCCGAACCGCGCCTGGTCGCGCGCCAGCCCGGCCGCGAAGCCTGCGAACCAAGCGTCCCTCGTGTCCCGCGGCGCCGAGACGGTCATCAGGTAAGCCAGCGGCGTGGCTCCCATGGCGGCCAGGTCGGACAGGTTCACCCGAAGCAGCTTGGCGCCCACGGTGTCCGCGGGGTCGTCGGGCAGGAAATGCACCCCGGCCACCATGGCATCCGCCGTGAACACCAACTCGCGGTCGGGCGGCGGCTGCAGCAGCGCCCCATCGTCCAGCAGGCCGAGCGCCCCCTGACCAGCCAGCGGCCGGAAGTGCCGGGCGATCAACCCGAACTCGGCCGGCGGATCGGGCGTCACGGGCGCGCCATCAGTTCGTGCGGGCCGGCTCCGCCGGGAAGTCGCCGGGCCGCAGCTCGCGCGCCAGGCGGTCGAGCATCCCGTTGACCATGCGCGGCTCTTCCCCGGTGAAGAAGCCGTGCGCCACGTCCAGGTACTCGTTGATCACGACGCGGGCAGGCGGGCCGTCGGCCATCGACAGCTCCGCGCCCCCGGCGCGCAGCAGGGCGCGCAGCACCGGGTCGAGCCGCACCATGGGCCACTCCGGCGGCAGGGCGTCGGCGATCAGGGCGTCCAGCCGGTGTTGCTGCTTCACCGCGGAACGGACGATCTGCGTAAACAGCGGCACGTGCGCGTCAGGCACGCGGCCCTCCTCGAAGCCGCCGCCGCCCAGGTGCTCGGGGCCGGGCATCTCGCCGAGGCGGTGGCGCACGAACTGCTCGATCACCGTCTCCGCGGTTTCCCCGCCCTGCTCGCTTTGGAACAGCGCCTGGACGGCTGCGACGCGGGAGGCGGTGCGGGGACGGCTAGGCGGTCGGGCGGCGCGGGCCATCAGGCGGCTCCCATCTGGCGCGCGACCGCGATCTGCCGCAGCGCCGCCGACGCGGCTTCCGCGCCCTTGTTGTGGCCGTCCGCGCCGGACCGGGCGACGGCCTGGCCGATGTGATGCACGGTGAGCAAGCCGGTGCCCATCGCCAGGCCGTATTGAAGTGCCACGTGCATCAGGCCGGACATGCTTTCGCGGCAAATGTGGTCGTAATGGTCGGTCTCTCCCCGGACGATGCAGCCCAGCGCGATGAAGCCGTCGAAGCGCTGGGAGCCGCGCAGCGCCAGGCGGATCGCCTGTGCCAGCTCGAACGCGCCGGCCACGTCCAGGATGTCATGCGCGGCGCCGGCCTCCGACAAGATGCGCCGGGCACCCTCCGTCATGCCATCAACGACCTCCCGGTAGTAGGGCGCGCGGACCACCAGCAGGCGGGGCGGCGCGCCGGGCACGGGGGGCACGGCGGGCAAGGGCGCATCGACGGTGCTCATCGGGCAACCCTCATTCCGCGGGACCGCCGGCGATGGGTCGATGCTCGACGATGTTCAATCCGTAGCCCTCAAGCCCCACCAGGGTGCGCGGCGTGTTGGACAGCAGGACCATGTCCCGCACGCCCAGGTCGATCAGAATCTGCGCCCCGATGCCATAGTCCCGAAGCACGGGTTCGGGCCGGGCGCTGGCCGTCATCGCCCCCACCCGTTCGGACAGCGCCGTGGGCCGAGGCTCACGGATCAGCACGACGGCGCCCCGGCCCTCCGCCGCGATCATTCGCATCGCCGCGTGCAGCGCCGAGCAGTGCGGGCCGCCCAGCATGTCTCCCACGACATCGACGGCGTGCATCCGCACCATGGCCGGCTGCGGCCCGGAAAGGTCGCCCTTGGTCAGCACCAAGTGCTCCGCATAGTCCAGCGTGTTGGCATAGACGCTCAGCGCCCACTCCCCGCCCTCGATGTTCTGGATCGTGCCGCCCTGGATGCGGCGGACCAGGCGCTCGGTGCGGCGGCGGTGGGCGATCAGGTCGGCGATGGTGCCGAGCTTGAGGTTGTGGTGCTGGGCAAAGGCGACGAGGTCCGGCAGGCGGGCCATCGTCCCGTCGTCGTTCATGATCTCGCAGATCACGCCGGCGGGCGTCAGGCCGGCCAGGCGTGCGATGTCCACCGCCGCCTCCGTATGCCCGGAGCGCACCAGGGTGCCGCCTTCCCGCGCCATCAGCGGGAACACGTGGCCCGGCGTCACGATGCGGTCAGGGCCGGCTTCGGGGTTGATGGCGACGCCGATGGTCAGCGCCCGGTCGGCCGCCGAGATCCCCGTCGTCACGCCGTCCCGCGCCTCGATGGACACGGTGAACGCCGTGTGGTGCCGGGAGCTGTTGGACTGGCTCATCAGCGGCAGGCCGAGCTGCTCCACCCGCGAGCGGGTGAGGGCGAGGCAGATCAGCCCGCGGGCGTGCCGGGCCATGAAGTTGATGGCATCGGGCGTCGCGAACTGGGCGGGGATCACCAGGTCTCCCTCGTTCTCCCGGTCCTCGTCGTCCACCAGAACGAACATGCGCCCGGCCCGCGCTTCCTCGATCAGGTCCTCGGCGCTGCACAGGTAGTCGGACAGGGTGGCAGACTTCATGGGACCTCCGCCAGGCGGGCGACGTAGCGCGCCAGCATGTCGATTTCGATGTGCACGGCGTCGCCGGGCTTGAGCTGCCCCAAAGTCGTCACGTCCCAGGTATGCGGGATGACGTTGACGCCGAACAGGCTGCCCGCCACCTCGTTCACCGTGAGCGACACCCCGTCGAGCGACACGCTGCCCTTCGTGGCGATGAAGCGGGACAGCTCGCGCGGCGCCTCCACCTGCACGCGCCAGGAGCCGTTCTCCGGCAGCACCGACCGGACCTCGCCCAGGCCATCGACGTGGCCGGACACGAGGTGCCCGCCCAGCTCGTCGCCGAGGCGCAGGGAGCGCTCCAGGTTCATGCGGCTGCCCACGGCCCAGCCGCCCAGCTTGGTCTTGGACAGCGTCTCGCCCGAGACCTCCACCGCGAACCAGTCCGGCCCGACCTCGACCGCGGTGAGGCAGCAGCCGCCGCAGGCGATGGACGCGCCCACGGCGATGCCGCCGGTGTCGGGCCAGGGCGCGCCGATCACCAGGCGCATGTCCTGGCCACGGCCGATGGGCCGCAGGCTGCGCACCTCGCCCATGCCGGTCACGATCCCGGTGAACATCAGGCGGCCTTGCAGAATTCTGTGAGCATGTCGTCTCCCACCGGCCGCGCATCTACCCGCCGGAACCGCGGCATTTCGGCCAACGCCGCCACGCCGAACGCCTGCGCCGCCGGCCAGCCGTCGCCGCCCATCACGCCCGGCGCATGGAACCAGGCGATGCGGTCCACCAGCCCGGCGCGCAGCAGCCCACCGGCGATCTGCGCCCCGCCCTCCGCCAGCACCCGGGTCAGCCCGGCGGCGCCCAAGGCTTGCAGGCCGGCCGCGAGGTCGATCCCTCCGTCTGCGCCCGCAACCTCGATCAGCCGCGCGCCCGCATCCTGCAACGCCCTCCTCCGGTCCGCGTCGGCATCGGCGCGATGCAGGAACCAGGTCGGCACGGCCGCCGCGGTCGCCGCGACGCGGGCTGTGGCCGGGGTGCGGAGGCGGCTGTCCGCCACGATGCGCAGGTCCGGGTTCTTCCGGTAGCCTGGGATGCGGCAGGTCAGCTCCGGGTCATCCGCCAGCACGGTGCCGACACCGGCCAGCACCGCGTCATGCTGGCCGCGCAGCGCGTGCGCCGCCTGGCGGGCTTCGGGTCCGGTGATCCACTGGCTTTCCCCGGTGCGCGTCGCGATGCGGCCGTCAAGCGTGCTGGCGAGCTTCAACGTCACCATGGGCCGGCCGAGGCGGACCCGGGTCAGGAATCCGGCCTGCAACGCCTCCGCCTCCTCCGCCATCAGGCCGACGGCGACCTCCACCCCCGCCGCCCGCAG
>CAXUIQ010000195.1:0-7408 GCA_964250815.1 uncultured Acetobacteraceae bacterium | reverse complement strand
GCCCTGGGCGTCATCCCGGGCGCCGAGCCACCGCAGGACCTCCTCCGTAGGAACTCCCGTCAGCACGGGGCGAAGCGCCACCTTTTGCGGCAGCAGCTCCGCCATCGCGCCAAGCGCCGGGTCGGACAGCACGAGGCCGTCGAGGCCCAGCTCCATGTGGGCCTGCAGCAGTCCGCCATCCGACTTGGCGTCCAGGCCGATCCGGACCTGGCTCGCCGCGCCGCCGCGGGCGCCGGAGCGCACGGCGACGCCGTCGAACGTCTCATCCAAGCTGACCCGGGACGCCAGGGCCGGCAGCGATTGCAGGATCGTGCGCAGCAGTTGCGGATCGACCGAAGGGCGCGCCGCCGGGGCGCTGCTGCCAGGCGCCGGCAGCCCCACCAAGAAGCCGCTGGCGATGCGCACGACCGCGGGAAGCATCGTGGCGGCCCGTTCCCGGGACAGGTCGGTGATCCCGATCGTCCCCCGCGCCTGCTGGGACGAGACTTCGATGGGCGGCCCATCCTGCGGCCGGGTCGCGACGGCGTAGCCGTCCACCGTGCTCCCCGCCATGAAGTCCATGCGGTTGGAGCCGGACGGGCGGAGCGTGCTGGTGCTGGAGGACCGCTCGATCTTGGTCAGTTGGTCGGTGAATGCGCCTTGCGCCCGGATCTGCACGTCGCGAGAATTGGTGGTGAACGTAGAAGCCGTGGCGAAGCTGGGATCGTATAACCCTCGGCTTTCCTGGCTGCCGATGGTGACCGTGTAATCGACAGGAATGGTGGAACCCGGCGCGTTCCCCCTCCCTGGCGGGGCCGGCACGTTCAACGCGAACCGGGCTGGCGAGGGGAGTTCGGGACCCTCGAACGTCCAGCGTCCATCGCCGGTCGGCTGTGCAGACGCGGACAGCGTCACCGGACCGGGCTGGGCGGCCCCGAACGGAAGCTCGATGCGGTAATGGTCGCCCTCCGGCCTGACCTGCAGCGCCGGGGCAGAAGACAGGCTGTCCGAGCCGAGGATGCCCCCGAGCCAGCCTTGCAGTTGCGACTGCAACGCGCCGGCCTGCTCCGGGGTGATTTCGGCCGCATCGGCAAGCGTTGCGGCGGCCACGGACAGAAACGTAGCCAGGAGCGCGGCAGGAACCGTGGAACGCATGGCAGACCTCGAAACAGAACCGGCCGGCGAACTGCCGCCGTGCTGGGCGACCTCGAAGCGGTTGGCGCCGCAAACCCGTGGCAGCCGATGTTCAGAACTCTGCGACGTCGATCGCCGCGATGTCCAGCAGGCGCTCGATCACCTCCGGCTCCTGCGCCCCGGCGATCGCATGGCGCCCGGCGACGACGAAGCAGGGCACGCCGTTGATCCCCAGGCGGTGCGCCCGCAGGTTGTCGGCATGGACGGCGTCCACCTCGTGGTCGCCTTGCAGGAACGCCAGCACCTCGGCCGGATCAAGGCCGCAGGACAGGCCCACGGCGCGCAGCACGGCCGGGTCCCCGATGTCGTGGCCATCCGAGAAGTGCGCGGCGAACAGGGCCTCCACCACCTCCCGGCCCCGGTTGCAGCGGGATGCGAAGCGCACCAGGCGGTGGGCATCGACGCTGCTCGGGGTACGGCGGATGCGGTCGAAGCGGAACTCCACGCCCTCCGTGCCGCCGATCTCGGTGATGGTGCCGTACAGGCGCCGGGCACGGTCCTCGCCGCCGAACTTGCGGATCACGTAGTCGGCCCTCGACATCCCGGAACGCGGCATGTCCGGGTTGAGCAGGAACGGACGCCACGCCAGCTCGAAGATGAGGTCGGGCCGCCGGCGCATCGTCCGGAACAGTCGGCGGACGCCCAGGTAGCACCAGGGGCACACGAGGTCGTGCACGACCTCGATCTGCAAACGTGCCTTGGCGGGGGCGAGGATGTTCACTGCCCAAACCTAGGGCCGCAGACGCCGGGCGTCATCCCCTTTCCGATGCGTGTGATCCGGGTGGGCGTCGCCACGCCGGAAACGCAAGCAAGTGCTGGCGTGACGGGGGGAAACTGATTACCATTTTACGACCGATCTAGATTTGATAGAGCAACGTGCTGCGGGTTGGCACAAGCGCAAGGTGGGATTTGGATAAAGCTTCTCGGCTGCCTCGGGACCACTGGGACCGCCATGCCCGGCGTTGAGCGTCCGCCGGCGCTTCGCGTGGTCATGGAGTCCGCGCGGATCGCGGCGCTGCAATCCTATTCGGCCGCTGCGTCGCCGGCCGGGGAGCCGTTCAGCACCTTGGTGCGCATGGCAGCCCACCTGGCGCAGGCGCCGGTCGCCATGATCTCGCTGATCGGACGCGACCACCAATCGGTCAAGGCCGCGTTCGGCAGCGACCTCCGGCAGATGCCGCGCTCGCTGGCGTTCTGCAACCACGTCATCACCGATCCGTCGCGCGCCATGGTGGTTCCGGATACGCTGGCGGACCCGCGCTTCCAGAGCCACCCGCATGTCTTGGGGCCGCCCCACGTCCGGTTCTACGCCGGGGTGTGCCTGGTCGATGACGACGGCTACGCCCTCGGCACGCTGTGCGTCATGGACCACAAGCCGTCCCGCATCGAGGACGCGACGCTTGCGGTCCTGCATGCCATGGCCAAGGAGGCGATGAACGCCCTGGCGCTGCAACGCGCCGAGCAGACTGCCGGATGGGGCCAGCCGGTTTCCGCACCCCGCTGGCCCGACACGCCGCCATCGGACAGCGCCGCGCCGCCGTCCTCCACGCCAGCCTCCCCGGCCTGGCTCGGCGTGCGGACCGAGCACGCGACCGTGCCCGGCTCCGTCCAGGAAGGCCGCGTGCTCAAGAGCGTCGCCGCCCACAGCCCGGCCGAACGCGCCAGGCTCATGGTGGGCGACATCATACTTTCGATCGACGGGCGCCTCACCGTGCGCCGGCACGACATCACCGCGGCGGTGTCCGGCCGTGCGCTTGGGGAGGTCATGCGCCTGCAAGTCTGGCGCAACGGCAGCCTGTTCGAGTGCGGCCTGCGCTTGGAGGCGATCCCCGAGGCCCGGGTCCTGCAACGCCAGATCTGGTAGGGCCGCCGCCTCCGCGCGCCCTGCGGGGGTTGACCGGGCAGGCCGCATCTGGTTCTGCCATGGGCCAGCGCGACCCATGGATCGACATGCGACGTTTCCCGCAACAGCGCAGGTGGCCCTTGAGCCTGGCGGCGAGCCTGCTGACGCTGTCGGGGTGCGGCTCGCTGCTGACCGAGGGCACGGCGGATGTCGCGGGCATCACGGGCGCCGCAGCCGCATCGGCCGTCACCAAGTCCGCGGCTGGCGCTGCGGCCATCGGCCTCGGAGTGCGTTCGCTGGCCAGCGAGGGGCTGAAGTACACGGAGCGCCGCGTCCACCGCGCCGAGCAGGACGCCATCGCCGGAGCCGCCGGGCCGCTCGACCCCGGCACGGTGCAGGCGTGGTCCGTCCGGCACAGCGTGCCGATCGAGGACAACGAGGCGGGCCAAGTCGTCGTCAGCCGGGCGTTCGGCGCGGGGGACTTCCGCTGCAAGGAGATCGTGTTCAGCGTGGACGCCGCCACGCGCCAGGGACCGCAGCGCGCATTCTACACGGCGACCATCTGCCAGGACGGCGCGGCCTGGCGCTGGGCCTCGGCCGAGCCATCGACGGAGCGTTGGGGCAGCCTGCAATGACGCGACCGCTGCTGGTGGTGTCGATGCTTGGGTTGGCCGTGCTCGGCGGGTGCGCGGCGGTGTCGGACGTGGCCGGCCTTGCTGCCGGCGGCGGGGCCGGGGCGGCCACCGCCAACCCGGCGGTCGGCTTCGCCGTCGGCATCGCCGTCCGCGCCGGCGTGGACGAGGTGCGCCTTTACGTCGTCCGGCGCCGGCAGCAGGGCGAGCAGGACGCCATCGCCGCCGCCGCCGGGGAGGCGCCGGTCGGCGAGCTTCGGCCATGGCAGATCCGCCACACCATTCCCGTCGGCAACGCCCGCGGCGAGCTGGCCGTGGTGCGCGAATACGCGACGCCGCTCGCCACCTGCCGGGAGGTCGTGTTCACCGTGGAGGACGGGGACCGCCCGGCCCTGTTCACCACGTCGCTGTGCCGGCGGGAAGCGCGCTGGAAATGGGCGGCGGCGGAGCCGGCAGTGGACCGGTGGGGCTTCCTGCAACGGGATTAGGCGGCGGCCTCGAACCCCAGGGACTGCCGGGTCCAGGCCCGGGCATAGGCGCCGCCGCGGGCCAGCAGGTCGGCATGGGTGCCCTGCTCCACGATGCGTCCCTGGTCCAGCAGCACCAGCCGATCCATGCGCGCGATGGTCGAGAGCCGGTGCGCGATGGCGATCACGGTGCGACCCTGCATCAGCGCGTCGAGCTGCTCCTGGATCGCCGCCTCCACTTCGCTGTCGAGCGCCGAGGTCGCCTCGTCCAGCACCAGGATCGGCGCGTCCTTCAGGATGACGCGGGCGATGGCGATGCGCTGCCGCTGGCCGCCGGACAGCTTCACGCCGCGCTCCCCCACGTGCGCGTCGTAGCCGCGGCGGCCCTGCCAGTCCTCCAGTTGCAGGATGAAGTCGTGCGCCTGCGCCCGGAGGGCCGCCGCCTCCACCTCGGCCTGCGTGGCGCCGGGGCGGCCGTAGCGGATGTTGTCGCAGATCGAGCGGTGCAGCAGCGACGTGTCCTGCGTCACCATGGCGATCTCGGCCCGCAGCGTTTCCTGGGTCACGCCGGCGATGTCCTGTCCGTCGATCAGGATGCGCCCGGCCTCCGGCGTGTAGAAGCCGAGCAGCAGGTTCACCAAGGTCGATTTCCCGGCGCCGGATGCGCCGACCAGGCCGATCCGCTCGCCCGGCGCCACGAGGAGGTCGATCCCGTGCAGCACGCCGCGCGTGGCGCCGTAGCCGAACCGGACGCCCTCGAAGCGGATTTCGCCGGCCATGAGCTGCAATCCTGCGGCGCCGGGCCGGTCCGGCATCTGCCGCGGCACGGCGATGGAGCGCATGCCGTCCTGCACGATGCCGACGTTCTCGAAGATCGCGGTGACGCTGCGGGCCACCCAGCCGGCGGTGTTGGTGATCTGCCACGCCAGCGCCATCGCCGTCGCCACCAGCCCGACCGCGATGCTCCCCTGTGACCACAGGATGATCGCGAGCGCCGCCATGCCGACCAGCAACGCCGCGTTCATCGCCGCGAGCGACAGGATCAAGGTCGAGATCATCCGGGTCTGCGCGCGGAACGCCGCCGTGTGCCCATCGACCGATTCCCGGACAAAGGCGTCCTCGTCCCGCGGCTTGGCGAACAGCTTGACGGTCAGGATGTTGGTGTAGGCATCGACGATCCGCCCGGTGAGGCCCGACCGCACCTCGGCCACCACGCGCGACCGGTCCCGCAGCCGCGGCACGAACAGCCGCAGCAGGGCCGCGTAGGCTGCGAACCACGCAAGGATCGGCAGCGCCAGCCGCCAGTCGGTCGAGGCCAGCACGGTGACGGCGCTGCCGCCGACCACGACGATGTACCAGACGGAATCGACCGCGCTGACGATCACCTCGCGCAACGCCGGGCCGGTTTGCAGCACGCGGTTGGCGATGCGCCCGGCGAAATCGTTCTGGAAGAACGTCCAGGACTGCCGCACGACGTTCCAGTGGCTTTGCCAGCGGATCATGTTGCTGAACCCGGGGTTGATCGCCTGGTTGACCAGCATGGTCTGCGCGGCGACCATGCAAGGGCGCAGCACCAGCACGATCAGGCCCATGACAGCCAGTTGCGGCCAAGCGTCCCGCAGCAGGCCGCCCGGCGGCGTCGTCGCGACCAGCCCGGCGACGCGGCCGATGCAGATCGGGATCGAAGCGTCCAGCAGCGCCACGAACAGCCCGCCCGCGAACAACCCGGCGATGGGGCCGCGGACCTGGCGGGCATAGTGCCAGAAGAACCTCAGCAGGCCCTGCGGCGGCGGCGCCTCGCCCGGGGCGCGGGTCGGCTCGATCAGGCGTTCGAAACGTCGGAACATGCGGAACATATCGTGGCGATGAACCGCTGGCGGAGGCGGGTCAACCGTGCTTTGGTCAGAATTCGCATGAACGTCATCACAGGCCAGGGCAAGGACATGACCCCAGACGACCTCCGCGCCGCGCCCGAGCCGCCAGACGGGGGCGCCGCCATCGAGGCGCTTTGGTGGGCCGCACGCGGCGAATGGACAAAGGCGCACGAAGCCGCCCAAGCCGACGACGGCGCGCCGGCCGCCTGGGTGCATGCCTACCTGCACCGCGTGGAGGGCGACGGGGAGAATGCCGGCTACTGGTACCGGCGGGCGGGCAAGCCGGCCGCCGCCGGGCCGCTCGACGAGGAATGGGGGGCCATCGCCGCCGCCTTGCTGGCTCCGTAGCTTGGCGTCAACCGGCCAGCTTGCCCAGCAGCCGGGCGTGGGAGCGCAACCCCTTGTGGAAGCAGCGCCACTCGAACTTCTCGTTCGGGCTGTGAACCTGGTCGTCGTCCAGGCCAAAGCCCATCAGCACGCTGTCCATGCCGAGCAGCCGGCGCATGCTCTCCACCACGGGAATGCTGCCGCCGGCGCCGATCAGCACGGCGGGGCGGCCATACTCCTCCGCCAGCGCCTCCTGCGCCGCCCGCACGAAGCGGCTGTCGGCGGGGACTTCCACCCCCGGAGCGGCGCCTCCGGTGATCTCCGCGCGGGCATCGGCGGGCAGCCTGGATCGCACGAAGTCGTGGAACGACTGCACCACCGCCGCCGGGTCCTGGCCGGGCACCAGGCGGAAGGACACCTTGGCCCCGGCCTCCGCCGCGATCACGGTTTTGCTGCCCGGCCCCTGGTAGCCGCCCCAGATGCCGTTCACGTCCGCGGTCGGGCGTGCCCACAGCCGCTCAAGCCCGCCGCGCCCGCGCTCCCCGCTGGGCACGCTCAGGCCGATGCCGCCGAGGAACTCTGCCTCGTCGAAGCCCAGCGCCGCCCAGTCGCCTTGCAGGGATTGCGGCACCTCCCGCACCCCGTCGTAGAAGCCAGGCAACTGCACCCGGCCGCCGGCGTCGTGCAGCTCGCCCAGGATGCGCGCCAGCAGGTTGATCGGGTTCAGCGCCGAGCCGCCGAAGAGGCCGGAGTGCAGGTCCCGGTTCGCCGCGCGGATCACCACCTGCATGTAGGCCAGCCCGCGCAGCCGCGTGGTCAGCGCCGGAGTGTCGATGTCCCACATGCCGGTGTCGCTGATGATCGTCGCGTCCCCACGCAGTTCGCTGGCGTGCTCGGCCAGGAAGCGGTCCAGGTTCGGGCTGCCGACCTCCTCCTCGCCCTCGACCAGCGCGGTCACGCGGACCGGCAGGGTGCCATGCGCCGCGTGCCAGGCGCGCAACGCTTCCAGCCACATCATCACCTGGCCCTTGTCGTCCACGGCGCCGCGGGCAACGACCCGGGGGCCGTGCGGCCCCTCGGACAGGGCCGGGT
>CAXUIQ010000194.1:0-7443 GCA_964250815.1 uncultured Acetobacteraceae bacterium | reverse complement strand
GTGCTGCACGGCGCCGGCGCGCCCTTGCGCCGCCTGCTGGCCGAGGACCCGGCGCAGGAAACCGAGCGCCTGAACGCCGCCGTCGCCGCCATGCGCCAAACACTCGACGACCTGATCGAGACGCGGCTGCCGGACGGCGACGGCCCGCGGGAGGTGCTGGAAGCGACGCGCCTGGTGGCCGGCGACGGCGGATGGATGCGCCGGGTGCGGGAAGCGGTGGCGGGCGGCCTCACGGCGGAAGCGGCGGTGTACCGCGTCACCAACGACATCCGCGACCGCATGCGCCGCATCGCCGACCCCTACCTGCGCGAGCGCCTGGCGGACATGGAGGACCTGGCTGGCCGTCTGCTGGCGGCGCTGGACGGGAACGAGGCACTCCCGGCACTTCCGCGGGGCGCCATCCTGATCGCCCGCCGGCTCGGCCCGGCGCAGCTCTTGGAGTGGCACGCCCGCGGCATCGGCGGCGTCGCGATCGAGGAGGGCAGCACGGCCGGGCACGCCGCGATCCTGGCCCGCGCCCTCGGCTTGCCGGCTGTGGGCGGCGTGCGCGGCCTCGTGGCGGCGGTCGAGGACGGCGACAGCGCGGTGCTGGACGCGGAGGAAGGGCAGTTGATCCTGCGCCCGGACGTCGAGGTGCGCGTGGCCTACGCCCGCGCGCTGGACGCCCGCTCGCAGCTTGAAGCCGAGTTCGCTGCCCAGCGCCACCGCCCGGCGCGCACTGCGGACGGGGTGCCGCTGAGCCTGATGCTCAACGTGGGGCTGGCGCGGGAGGTCGATCAGCTCGACGCGACGGGGGCGGCAGGCATCGGGCTGTTCCGGACGGAGATCGCGATGCTGGCGGGCGGCGCGGTCGCCGACGTGCCGGAGCAAACGGCGCTGTATGCCCGCGTGCTGGACGCCGCCGGGGACCGCCCTGTGCGGTTCCGCACGCTGGACCTGGGCGGCGACAAGCTGCTGCCGGATGCGCCGCCGCAGGAGGAGGAGAACCCGGCCATGGGCTGGCGAAGCCTGCGCGTCGGGCTGGACCGCCCGGCGCTGATGCGCCGCCAGCTCCGCGCCCTGCTGCTGGCGGCGCACGGGCGCACGCTGTCGGTCATGTTTCCCATGGTCGCGACCGTTGCCGAGTTCCACGCCGCCCGCGAGCTGCTGCTGGCGGAGGCGGCGCGGGTGCATCCGGCGCCCGAGCGGCTGCTGGTCGGCAGCATGGTCGAGGTGCCGGCCCTGCTTTGGCAGTTGCCGGCCCTGATGGCGGAGGCGGACTTCGTGTCCATCGGGTCCAACGACCTGATGCAGTTCCTGTTCGCCGCCGACCGCGGCGCTCCGGGGCTTGCCGGGCGCTACGACCTGCTGTCGCCGCCGGTGCTGGACGCACTGGACCAGATATGCGCAGCGGCAGCGGCAGCGGGCGTCGAGGTTTCGCTTTGCGGCGAGCACGCCGGTCGGCCGCTTGAGGCCATGGTGCTGGCAGCACTCGGCATCACCACCTTGTCGATGCCGGCGGCGAGCCTGCTGCGCCTCAAGGCGGCGTTCGCCTCGGTGCAGCTTGCGGAACTGCGGGCCGTGCTGGCGGCCGCCCGGCGCAACGCGGCCGGCCAGGCCAGCCTGCGCGCGCCGCTGCTGTCCTGGGCGCGCGAGCATGGGCACTTGGTCTAGCGGCTTCATGGGATGCGCCGTGGGCGGGCGTCCCGATCTGAGGGTGCGCCCGCAGGCGGCTTGCCGGCGTCGTGTTCAATGAAGCCGCCCACTTTCAGGAGGTTGACGATGACGGGCACCGTTGCAACTCCCGATTGGACGACGATCCCGGCGCCGCTCGACGACGGGGCAACTCGGCACCTTGCGGGCGCTCGGATGCCCTCCGTGCCCCTGCGGGCCACCAACGGCGACGTGGTTGACCTGTCTGCGCTGCCCGGGCGGGTGGTCGTCTATGCCTACCCTCGGACGGGGCAGCCCGGCGTCGAGAACCCGGACGGATGGGACATGGTGCCGGGCGCGCGGGGCTGCACGCCGCAATCCTGCTCCTTCCGCGACCACTTCGCCGAACTGAAGGCCCTTGGCGTCGGCCATGTGTTCGGTCTTTCGACCCAAGCTCCCGACTACCAACGCGAGGCGGCGGAACGCCTGCACCTGCCGTTCGCCCTCCTGTCGGACGAACACTTGAGACTGGCGCAGGCGATGAACCTGCCCCTTTTCCAGACCAGCGGCATGACGCTCCTGAAGCGCTCCACCCTGGTGATCAACGACGGCCTGGTGGAGCACGTGTTCTACCCGGTGTTCCCGCCCGACCGGAACGCGAGCGACGTGGCCGAGTGGCTCTCGCGAAGGGCGCAGCCCGAGGCCGGGCCTGCAAGCTGAACCGTTGCCGCACCATGCTTAGACTCGCAACTTGTGGTAGCTATGCGCTAGACGGAGTCGCTTGGGCCAAACGATGCCGAACGGACGAGGGCAGGCATGATGCTTCGGCGCAACGGCCGTGCCGGGCTTCGTGGGCCGCGCCGCATTGTGGCGGCCGATGCGGACCTGGGCGGCCCGGCCACGGAGGCGGCGCGCGTCGGCGCGGAACTCCGTGCGGCGCGGCTGCGGCTGGGCTTGGCGCTGCCGGACGTGGCGGCGGAACTGCGCATTCGGCCGTCATACCTGGAAGCGGTCGAGGACGGCCGGCTGGCCGACCTGCCGGGGTCCGTCTATGCCGTGGGCTTCGCCCGTGCCTACGCGGCGCTGCTCGGCCTGGATGCGGCAGCGGTCGCCCGGCGGTTCCGCCCCGAGCCTGACGAGGTGGCGCAAAGGACGGAGCTCGATTTCCCTACCCCGGCGCCGGAGCGCGGCGTCCCCGCGGGCGCTGTGGTGATGTCGGGGATGCTGTTGGCCATGGCGGCCTATGCTGGCTGGTACAGCTTTTCCGACCCGGCGCGACCGCCTGTCGCTGTCCAGGCCATGCCCGAACGGCTGGCGCCGCTCGCAAGCCAGGCGACGCCGCCCGACTTGCCGGCGCCGGTCGTAGCCTCCGCGGAACCGTCCATTCCTGCCATGCCGGCGCCCAGCCCGCCGCCGTCGCTGAACGAGCCTGTGATCCCGCCGCTGGCCGTCGCGGCGCTTCCTCCGCCGGCCATGCCGCCCGGCGACGAGAGCCGGGTGCTGGTTCGGACCAATGCCGACGCCTGGGTCCAGGTCCGGGAGCGCCAAGGCCACGTCCTGCTGAACCGCGTCATGCGCGGGGGCGAGTCATGGGCGGTGCCGAAGGGGCCGCCGCTGCTGCTCACCACCGGCAACGCCGGCGGCACGGAGTTGCTGGTCGATGGCGAGGCGACGCCTCCCTTGGGGCCGCCCGGCGCCGTCCGCCGCGACATCGCGCTGGAGCCGGACGGGCTGAAGGCCGACGCCGCCAAGCCCGGCTCGACGGGACGCCCGCCCGCGCAGTAGAAGCGGCCCTGCGCATGGCGCAGTAGAAGCGACCCTGCACACTTCGTATATATGGACGGAACCGCCGGACGCCCGGCGTGGGGAGCCAGCATGAGCTATCGCCCGTATCAGCAGATCGAGCGCCGGAAGTCCCGCCAGATCCACGTGGGTCCCGTGCCGGTCGGTGGCGATGCGCCGATCACCGTGCAGACCATGACCAACACGCTGACCACCGACGTGCCCGCGACCGTCGCGCAGATCCGCCGGGCGGAGGAGGCCGGGGTCGATATCGTCCGCGTGTCCTGCCCGGACCAGGAAAGCGCGTTGGCGCTCAAGGAAATCGTGCGCCAGGTCTCGGTGCCGGTCGTCGCCGACATCCATTTCCACTACCGCCGGGCCATCGAGGCGGCGGAAAGCGGCGCCGCGTGCCTGCGCATCAACCCCGGCAACATCGGCAGCGCCGACCGGGTGCGGGAGGTCATCAAGGCGGCGCGCGACCACGGCTGCTCCATGCGGATCGGCGTGAACGCCGGGTCGCTGGAGCGCCACCTGCTGGAGAAGTACGGTGAGCCGAACCCGGAGGCGCTGGTGGAGAGCGCCTTGGAGCACGCCAAGATCCTGCAGGACCACGACTTCCACGAGTTCAAGATCAGCGTGAAGGCGTCCGACGTGTTCATGGCCGTCGCGGCGTACCAGCAGCTCGCCGAAGTTTGCGACCACCCGTTGCACATCGGCATCACCGAGGCCGGCACCAAGCGCGCGGGCACGGTGAAGTCGGCGATCGGCCTCGGCAGCCTGATCTGGGCCGGGATCGGCGACACCCTGCGCGTCTCGCTCTCGGCGGAGCCGGAGGAGGAGGTCCATGTCGGCTGGGACATCCTGAAGTCGCTCGGCGTGCGGCACCGCGGGGTCAAGATCGTCAGTTGCCCATCCTGCGCCCGGCAGGGCTTCAACGTGATCGAGATGGTGGCGACGCTGGAGCAGCGGTTGTCGCACATCAAGACGCCGATCACGCTCTCGATCATCGGCTGCGTGGTGAACGGCCCCGGCGAGGCGCTGATGACCGACATCGGTGTGACCGGCGGCGGCAACGGGCGGCACATGGTCTATCACGCCGGACGCACGGACCACACCATCGACGGCGGCGACATGGTGGAGCACATCGTGGAAACCGTGGAACGCCGGGCCGCTGAACTCGCGGCGGTTCCCGCAACGCCAGCCAAGGTCGCAGCGGAGTAGCATGGCCGACTTGCAGCCGGTCCGCGGCACAAGGGACCTGATCGGCGAGGAGCAGCGCCGCCACGCCCACGTCATCGACACCGCCCGGCGTGTTTCCGCGTTGTACGGCTTGGAGGAATGGGCCACGCCCATCTTCGAGGAAACGCGCGTGTTCGCCCGCACGCTGGGCGACACCTCCGACGTGGTGACGAAGGAGATGTACACCTTCGATGACCGCGGCGGCGACAGCCTCACGCTGCGCCCGGAAAACACCGCCGGGGTGTGCCGCGCGCTGGTCAGCAACGGGCTGACGCAATCGCTGCCGCAGAAGGTGTTCTACGCCGGGCCAATGTTCCGCTACGAGCGCCCGCAGAAGGGCCGCTACCGGCAGTTCCACCAGATCGGCGCGGAACTGATCGGCCCCTCGGAGCCGCTGGCGGATGCGGAGATCATCGCGCTGGGCTGGCAAACCTTGCAGGCGCTGGGGGTGGCCGGCGACACGGTGCTGGAGCTGAACACGCTTGGCGACGCCGCGAGCCGGGCGGCTTACCGCGAGGCGCTAGTGGCCTATTTCGGCGCGCACCGGGACGCGCTCTCGCCGGACAGCCGGGACCGGCTGGAGCGCAACCCGCTGCGCATCCTGGACAGCAAGGACCTGGGCGACCGCGCTTTGGTGGCCGATGCGCCCACCATCCACGCCGTGCTGACGCCGGAGGCCGCGGCCTTCTACGATGCCCTCTGCGCCCACCTGGCCCGGCTGCGCGTGCCGTTCCGGGAGAACCCGCGCATCGTGCGCGGCCTCGACTACTACAATCATACGGCGTTCGAGTTCGTGACCGACAAGCTGGGCGCGCAGGGCGCGGTCATGGCGGGCGGGCGCTACGACGGGCTGGTGGCGCAGATGGGCGGCCCCGCGGTGCCGGCGGTTGGCTGGGCGGCGGGGATCGAGCGCTTGGCCATGCTGCTGGACGCGGCGCCCGCGCCGCCCGCGCCGGTCGCGGTGGTTCCGGTAGGCGGCGCGGCGGAGGAAGCGGCGGCGCTCAACGCGATGCAGGCCCTGCGTGCCGCCGGCATCCGGGCGGAGATGGCGTATCGCGGCAACCTCAAGCGCCGGATGGAGCGGGCCAACCGCGTCGGCGCCCGCGCTGCGGTGATCATCGGCGAGGCCGAGCTGGCCCGCGGCGTGGCGCAGGTGAAGAACCTGGCGACCGGCGACCAGGCGGAGGTCGCGCTGGCCGACTTGGCGGCGCACCTGGCATGAGCGGCAGCCTGGACTACAAGCTCGACCGCATCGTGGGACGTGCGGCCGAGCTGCGCTCGATGCTGAGCGAGGGCCTGGGCGGCGACGGGTTCTCCCGCGCCAGCAAGGAGTTGTCGGAGCTGGCGCCCATCGTGGACCGCATCGACGAGCTGCGCGAGGCCGAGCGGGCGAACGCCGAGGCGGAGGCGCTGCTGTCCGATCCCGAGATGAAGGATCTCGCTGAGGCCGAGCTTCACGAGCTGAAGGGAAAGCTGCCGGCGCTGCGCCACGAGATCCGCCTGGCGCTGCTGCCCAAGGACGAGGCCGACGCCCGCAGCGCCATCCTGGAAATCCGCCCGGCCGCCGGCGGCGACGAGGCCAGCCTGTTCGCCGCCGAGCTGTTCGGGATGTACCAGAAATACGCGGAGTCGAAGGGCTGGCGTTTCGAGGTGCTGGAATACGGCGACACCGGCCTGGGCGGCTTGAAGGAAGGCGTCGCCGAGATCACCGGGCGCAACGTGTTCGCCCGGCTCAAGTACGAATCCGGCGTCCACCGGGTGCAGCGCGTGCCGGCGACCGAGAGCCAGGGACGCATCCACACCTCCACCGTGACCGTGGCCGTGCTGCCGGAAGCGGAGGAGGTCGATGTCGAGGTGAACGAGGCCGACCTGCGCATCGACGTGTACCGCGCGTCCGGCGCCGGCGGCCAGCACGTGAACAAGACGGAAAGCGCCGTCCGCATCACCCACGTGCCCTCCGGCGTCGTGGTGGCGATGCAGGAGGAGCGGAGCCAGCACAAGAACCGCGCCAAGGCGATGAAGATCCTGCGGGCGAAGCTGTATGAGGCGCAGCGCTCGAGCTTCGCCTCCACCCGCGCCGCCGACCGCAAGTCGCAGGTCGGCACAGGAGACCGCAGCGAGCGCATCCGCACCTACAACTTCCCGCAAGGCCGGGTGTCGGACCATCGGGTCGAGCTGACCCTGCACAAGATCGACCGGATCATGCAGGGCGACCTGGACGAGATCGTGGACCGGCTGACCGCCGAGGACCAGGCTGCCCGGCTGGCCGCGCAGGAGTGACGGTTGGCGAGGCGCTGCGCCACGGCGCGGCGCGGCTGGCCGTGGCTGGGGTGGGCAACCCGCGGCTGGACGCACGGTTGCTGCTTGGCCACGCCGCCGGGCGGGCGCGGGAGGCGCTGCTGCGGGACCCGGGGCGGGCGGTCGATCCCGCGCCCTACCACGCCCTCCTGGCCCGGCGCGCCGCGCGGGAGCCGCTGGCGCTGATCCTGGGCCGCCAGGAGTTCTGGAGCCTTCCGTTCGAGGTCTCGGCCGCGACCCTGGTCCCGCGCGCCGACAGCGAAACGGTGATCGAGGCGGCGCTGGCGGCGTTGCCGGACCGGGGCCGGGTGGGCTGCATCCTTGATCTCGGCACCGGCACGGGTTGCCTGCTGCTGGCGGCGCTGACGGAGTTCCCGGCGGCTTGGGGGGTCGGGGTGGACCGGGCGACCGAGGCGGCGGCGCTTGCGGCGCGCAACGCGTCGGCGCTGGGGCTGGCGGGGCGGGCCGCGTTCCTGTGCGGCGATTGGGACG
>CAXUIQ010000193.1:0-7463 GCA_964250815.1 uncultured Acetobacteraceae bacterium | reverse complement strand
GGCGATGTTATACTTGACATACCCAACGGTCGGAGGTAGCTTTCGGTCATAGGAGAGACCGATGGCCCAGTCCGTTCTAAGCGCCCCGCACTTCCACGACGAAGAGGCCGCATACGCCTTCGTCGAGGCGCGCGTCTGGCCGAACGGCCCGGTGTGCGCGCACTGCGGCTTGTGCGAGCGGATCGGCAAGATGGGCGGAAAGAGCACCCGGATCGGCCTCTACAAGTGCTACGCCTGCCGCAAGCCGTTCACCGTCAAGGTCGGCACCGTGTTCGAGTCCAGTCATGTCGAGATGAAGTTGTGGCTGCAAGCGATGCACCTGATGTGTGCGAGCAAGAAGGGCATCAGCAGCAACCAGCTTCACCGCACCTTGGGCGTCACCCTGAAAACCGCCTGGTTCATGTCGCACCGCATCCGCGAGGCGATGACCACCGTTGGCATGGAGCCTATGGGCGGCGAAGGTGCCGTCGTCGAGATCGACGAGACCTTCATCGGCCAGAAGAAGGACATGCCGAAGCAGCGCGGATACGCGCACAAGCACGCGGTCATGACCCTTGTGGAACGCGGCAAGGGATCGCGCTCGTTCCATGTCTCGGGAACCGCAGCCGCAGACTTGCTGCCGATCATCAAGGCGCACGTCGCTTCCGGCACCCACGTCATGACCGACGAGGCCGGGCAGTATGCCCACTTGAGCAAGCACTTCGCCGGGCATGACTTCGTGCGTCACGGTGCGGGCGAGTATGGGCGCGGCATCGCCCACACCAACACCGTTGAAGGCTTCTACAGCGTGTTCAAGCGCGGCATGAAGGGCATCTACCAGCATTGCAGCGCGCGGCACCTGCACCGCTACGTCACCGAGTTCGATTTCCGCTACAGCAACCGGATCAGGTTGGGCGTGGATGACAGCGCCCGCACCGATCAGGCCATCAAGGGTATCGTCGGCAAGCGTCTGACCTATCGAACGACTAACCGGCAAGTAGGCGCAAGCTGAAGGAAATCGCTCAGTGAGCGCCTATGTATGCCTGGACGCCCTTGATGTTCGATGAGGGCATAACAGGCGAGGTTTCGTCATGGCAAGCAGCGAACGAACCGAAGGAGCCGTCGCCTCCTCCACCGCGCCAGCCGCAGGACAATCCTCGCCAGACGCCGGAGCGACAACCGCAGGAACCGTCATATCCGACCCGGGACTCGCCAAGCCGAAAGATCGAGGAGAGTCATCCGGACCCGAGGCCACCGCGTCAGAGATAGAAGCAATTGCCATTAGCTGTCTCACCAACGCGCATTATCACGCGAGCCGTGAGGCGTTCCTTGACACCACGCATCGCTGGTTCATGTTCGGTGTCATTGCCTTGGGAACTGCTGCGCTTGTGGACATTTTTCCAAGCGAAAAGAAGGACTGGATCAAAGGTTTTTGCTCTGCGGGCGCTGCGGTCCTTGGTGCGCTGGATCTTACGTTCGACTTGTCCAACCGCGCTCGCATGCACTCGATGATGAGGCGGCGGTACTTCGAATTGCTGGCGAATGTGCGCGAAGGGACGAAAACGCCTAACGAGGCCAGGGTCTGCATCGAACGTTTTAGCGGCGACGAAGAACCGCCCTATGAAGTTCTTTTTTTGGCATGCTGGAACCGTGCGCAAGAAAGCGTGTATGGGAACACTGCAATCAAGTACAAAATTACAAGGTGGGGCCTTGCAACAAAAAATCTTTTCCGGAGGCCTGGTGCGCGGTACCCCGTCTAAAACCTTCTTTCACTATTTAACTCGCATACATGATAGAAACCGCATCAGGATAGTGTCGCCTGCAAATTGCGGACTGGGAGAGTCCACCCGTGTTGCACAGAACTTGACGTTATCCATGGACATTCGGCCAGAATGTAAGTTGGCATAGATGAGTTCAGCTACACTGTGACCCTCGCTGACGCACTGCCCAACGGCTTGTGCCATAAGATCGGCGCGTTGGTGCGGGTTGACCGGCATGGCGTCGATGATCGATTTCGACCGCGAGATTCCCGCGCCATGGCAGTCGTCCCGGGCGGTTTCGATCAGCGTGTCGTAAAGCTTGGCATAAGGATCAGCCGGGGCAGCGTGGGAAAGAATTGGAAGCATAAAAGCAACGACAAATGCAACATAGCAGAAATTGAAGACCATGAGGCAGGTTCCTTCACGAGACGTGGCGTAGCACGATCTAAAAGCGTTGCCTACACCGGCAACACGTGAGAAGTCAGACACGCGATTGACGCTGTTTTTGAGGAGGCACGCAATGCCGGCACGCAAGCCAAAGATGGACGAGAAACCGCAATCCGAGCGGTTCATCGAAACTGCCCGGAAGATCGGCGCAGACGAAACCCCGGAAGCATTCGAACGTATTTTCAAGCAGATTGTGCAACCTCGAACGCCAGTGGAAGCTGACAAACCTCAGCCCTCTCCCAATCAAGACTCAAAGTGAGGAGTCTTAGGACTTAGACGCTATCAACTGCCGCAATTGCTCCTGCAACTCGGCAGGCGAGTCCATAGCAGCAAGCGCCACGTCACGTTCATGCACAAGATCATCGCGCAACTCTGTCAGTCTGGAACGATCCCAAACATAAACGTTGATTGGCAAGGACTGCAGAGCCGTAGGGTGCTCTTGATCAGTCGTTATAAATAATTCATCTGCCTCTAGAGGGCTGGTCGCAGCAGAAACGAGGGTTTTCCGTATTTGCCAGACGAGCCATTCAGCAGCTTGCAACGGTAGCACCTCGTCATCGTCGGCCCACCTCGGCGATCCGGCTACGCATTTCATTAAATCAGGATTTTCTTTCCAAATCTTAAGGAACGCTTTATTCGACACTTCAAAGTGGGTGTTCTGGCGGTCAAACACGAAGTCAATCTTATCCGCAAGACCAAGACTCTGGTGATGTCGGACTGTTGCGCCAATTATCCCTGAGAAAGCAATATGATAGGCATGATCCAAGGCATATGTACTGCTCTGGCCAAAGAGTTCTGCGAACGCATCAAGTTCAACCGCACAGCCCACGCCCATCATCACATGCCGTGCAATGATGGACTGGAACCGCGCCAGCCTTTCATCCCACAACGCACGACTTTCTGGGCCTCTCATACGGGCGCTCATCGCAGCCGCCATCTTGAGCCGTTTAGAGCCGCCCCGTTTGCGTGGCTCAAGATGCTCCAACGCTTCATGCCATTCTTCGTTGAACAATGCCCATCGTTCGGCAGTTGACAGAAACCCGGCAAGCACGAGAACCGGCCTTTGATCAATGCCACTTTCATCAATGTAGGCTTCTACCATCCAGAGTGGATGCCTTCTTCGACGGGCACTCGCATAGCCAGAAGCCAACGACCAAATCGGCCGGCCAGCTTCAGACGGCACCCAAGGTTCGGCGGCCATCAGGCGCAACACCGTTGCGCTTGGCCGGATGGCAAGCTACTGGAAGGCGGGTGGGTATGGGAAGTACAATATCGCCTTCCTCATGACGCCCTTCGTCGCGGAGGCCCGCTACACCGCCGAGATGCGAAACTACTACTGGCAGCACAGCCGCCGCTCGACCGGCAACACCGACATCCACGAAGCTCGCGATCAGGGTCACTACCCCAAGCGCGGCGATCGCTTCTCCGACGAGCCGGCCAGCGATGCTGGCAAGAATTTCGGGCGAGCGTCCCGTGCCGGCATCATGAAAAACTTCATTTCCACCACGTTCGGCGAAGTGGTGGCGGGCATTCCGCTCGATGCGTGGAACACCTTCTTCAAAAACTTCCGGGAAGGCTTGAGCCTGGCCGAAGTGGCCGGCGAGATCCGAAGGCGTCGCGCTCTCCTCCAAGTTGACGATGAGCAGGAGGGGGATTTAGCCCAACTGTTGCGCCGGATGCTCGACTACGTGGAGCGGGTGTCCGGGAGCGAGGTGACGGACGTCGGCGTGCGCCTGCACGGCGAGGGCGTTAAGCTTGTCGCCGTGGTCCTGGCGGAGAAACTGCGCAACGCTTTTGCCGCCTCAAGGAACGAGGCCGAGATCGTTGTCTTCAAGGCCGGATCGCTCTCGGTGGCCGCGTTGGGCGACGTGAAGTACGTGCAGGGGAGGTTCAACGCTCTCAACAAAGCGGCTGCCGGCAGCGTCGAGCGAGTGCGGATTGAAATGGCGATGGCGGACGACAGCATCTTTCGCATCAAGGCGGTCAAAGCCCTCTAGCCATCCATCGGCGAACCTGCCCGCCTGCACCGCCCGGGCATTGCAGGATGCAGGCGAGCGTCGGTCTGCGAGTGCGATCAGGGGTAAACAGGGCGTCAGCCCCCATATGCGGCAACGTATCAGCTAGGCCGTCTCTCCAGAGACATAAACTCTTCCGCCCCAACCACGCCTCAGGACCGTACCGCCATGCCGCCGCCCTTCACCGAGTTCGCCGGTCCTCTCCCCCCGCAGACCCCGTTGCGCGCCGCGATCACCGCAGCATACCGCCGGGCGGAGCCGGACTGCCTGCCGCCGCTGATCGCCGCCGCCAAGCTGCCCGAACCTGTCGTCCAGGAAGCGCAAGCCCTGGCGACCCGCTTGGTCAAGGCACTCCGAGCCAAGGGCACGCGGGGCACGGTGGAGGGCCTGATCCGCGAATATGCCTTGTCCACCCAGGAAGGCGTGGCGCTGATGTGCCTGGCGGAGGCGCTGCTGCGCATCCCCGACACTGCCACGCGCGATGCGCTGATCCGAGACAAGATCAGCGACGGCAATTGGCAATCGCACCTCGGACACTCCTCCTCACTGTTCGTGAACGCTGCCACTTGGGGCCTGGTCGTCACCGGCAAGCTGACCGCCGAGACGCCGCAGCGCGGGCTTCCGGCCGCCTTGGCCCGGATCATCAGCCGGGGCGGGGAGCCGCTGATCCGCCGGGGCGTGGACCTCGCGATGCGCATGATGGGCGAGCAGTTCGTGACCGGCCAGACCATCGGGGAGGCGCTCGCCAACAGCCGCCGCTTGGAAGCGCGAGGGTTCCGCTACTCCTATGACATGCTGGGGGAGGCGGCGACCACGGCGGCTGACGCGGCGCGCTACCTTGCGGACTACGAGCGCGCCATCCACGCCATCGGCGCCGCCGCGGCGGGCCGGGGCATCCTGGAGGGGCCAGGCATCTCCATCAAGCTCTCGGCGCTGCACCCGCGCTATTCCCGGGCGCAGCAGGCACGGGTGATGGCGGAGCTGCTGCCGCGGCTGCAGGGCCTCGCCGTGCTGGCGCGGCGCTACGACATCGGCCTCAACATCGACGCCGAGGAATCCGAGCGGCTGGAACTCTCGCTCGACCTGCTGGAAGCGCTCTGCCGCGACCCGGCGCTTTCTGGCTGGGACGGCATCGGCTTCGTCGTGCAGGCTTACCAGAAGCGCAGCCTGTTCGTGATCGAATGGCTGATCGACCTTGCCCGGCGCAGCGGCCACCGCCTGATGGTCCGGCTGGTGAAAGGCGCCTATTGGGACAGCGAAATCAAGCGCGCCCAGGTCGAGGGGCTGGAAGGTTTCCCGGTGTTCACCCGCAAGGTGCACACCGACGTGTCCTACCTCGCGTGCGCCCGTGCCCTGTTGGCCGCGCCGGACGCGGTGTTCCCGCAATTCGCCACGCACAACGCCCACACCGTCGCCGCGATCCACGGCATGGCCGGCGCCTACAGCCCGGGCCAGTACGAATTCCAATGCCTGCACGGCATGGGCGAGCCGCTGTACGAGGAGGTGGTCGGGCACAACAAGCTGGGCCGCCCCTGCCGCATCTACGCGCCCGTGGGCACGCACGAAACGCTGCTCGCCTACCTCGTGCGCCGCCTGCTGGAGAACGGCGCCAACTCGTCCTTCGTGAACCGCATCCAGGACCCGACGGTGCCCGTGGCGGACCTGGTGGCGGACCCGGTGGCGGAGGCTGCGGCGACGTGCCCGCCTGGCGCGCCGCACCCGCGCATCGCCCTGCCGCGGGAGCTGTTCGGGCCGGGCCGGGCCAATTCTGCCGGGCTGGACCTGTCGAACGAGCAGCGCCTGGCCGAACTCGCGGCCGTTCTGCAGGCAAGCGCCGCGCGGGACTGGGCCGCCGCGCCGCCCATGGCCAAGGGGCCGAGGCTGGAGGTCCGCAACCCGGCCGACCGCCGCGACGTGGTAGGCCGCATGATCGAGGCGACGCCCGAAGACGTGAACCGCGCGCTGGCCCGTGCGGAGGCCGCGGCGCCGGCCTGGCGCGACACGCCGCCCTCGGAGCGCGCCGCCGCCCTGCTGGACGCGGCGGATCGTCTGGAAGCGGAGATGCCTGCCCTGCTCGGCCTGATCGTGCGGGAGGCCGGCAAGAGCCTGCCCAACGCGGTGGCGGAGGTGCGGGAGGCCGTGGATTTCCTGCGCTACTACGCGGCCGAAGTGCGGGACGGATTCAACAACGCCACGCACTGCCCGCTGGGCGTGGTCGCCTGCATCAGCCCGTGGAACTTCCCGCTGGCGATCTTCACCGGCCAGGTCGCGGCGGCGCTGGCCGCGGGGAACGCGGTGCTGGCCAAGCCGGCGGAGGAAACGCCGCTGGTCGCTGCCGCCGCGGTGCGCCTGCTGCACCGGGCCGGAGTGCCCGCGGGTGCGCTGCAACTGCTGCCGGGGCAAGGGAGCGTGGGGGCGCAACTCGTGGGGGATGCCCGGGTATGCGGCGTCGTGTTCACCGGCTCCACCGCCGTCGCGAAACTGATCCAGCGCCAGCTCGCTGAGCGCACCGGCCCGGATGGCGCTCCGGTGCCGCTGATCGCCGAGACCGGCGGGCAGAACGCGCTGATCGTCGATAGCTCGGCATTGGCCGAGCAGGTGGTGGCGGACGTGCTGGTGTCGGCCTTCGACAGCGCGGGCCAGCGGTGCTCTGCGCTGCGGGTGCTGTGCTTGCAGGAGGACGTGGCGGACCGGGTGCTGGCGATGCTGCGCGGCGCGCTCGCCGAGCTGTCGGTGGGCAACCCGGACCGGCTCAGCATCGATGTCGGCCCGGTGATCTCTGCGGAAGCGCAGGGGGGCATCGCCGGGCACATCGACGCGATGCGCGCGGCCGGTCATCCGACGCGCTCCCTGGCGTTGCCGGACGAATGCGCCCATGGCACCTTCGTGTCGCCGACCATCATCCAGATCGGGCGTCTGGCGGATTTGCAGCGCGAGGTGTTCGGCCCGGTGCTGCACGTCGTGCGGTTCCCGCGGGACGGGCTGGAGCCGCTGCTCGACGCCATCAACGCCACCGGCTACGGCCTGACCTTCGGCATCCATACCCGGATCGACGAGACGGTGGACCGCGTTGCTGAGCGTGTGGGCGCGGGCAACGTTTACGTCAACCGCAACCTGATCGGCGCGGTGGTGGGCGTGCAGCCGTTCGGCGGGCGCGGCCTGTCCGGGACCGGGCCGAAGGCGGGAGGGCCGCTGTATCTGCGGCGCCTGCTGTCGGCCCGGCCGCGCCGCGGCGCACTGCCGCCGGGCGCGGCGCCGGCGG
>CAXUIQ010000192.1:0-7469 GCA_964250815.1 uncultured Acetobacteraceae bacterium | reverse complement strand
GCAAGGCGCGGCTGTTCGCAGGAAGCGATCGCGGCGGCAACCGCGCCGCGGCCATCGGTGTCCTCCTTTGGTGTTTTCGGCCGCACCACCTTGCTTGGTCCGGCGCCGCTGCCCGTCCATGCAGCGGGCCGCTGCGCCTAGGTTCCAGCAGGCGCGGCCCGGGGGCACGATGAAGCCATCGGGCGGCCGCCCTGTCCAGCGTCGCGGCGCCACCCTCGATGGCGCTGCGGTCCGTCACAAGCTGGCGAGGCGGAGGCGGGCCGGGACAAGCGCTGCCGCCAGGGCAGCAAGCGCCCCTCCCCGCCCCTTGCCACGGCGCAGGGCTGGCGCATCCTTTCTCCTCCAAGGAGACGCCGACCCATGGCAAAAAGAGAAGCGCTGCCACGAAGAAGCGGCGGCTTGGCTCCGGGAGGAGGCGGGCCACCAGTGGATCCAGGGCACGCGGCCGCAGACGCCCGCCTTTGGCCTGACCGGCAGCCCGGCCGGCCTTGCCGGGTGGATCGCCGAGAAGTTCCGTGCCTGGACGGACAACGACGGGTCGGTCGAACGCGCGGTCGGCCGCGACCGGATGCTGGCGAACATCTCGCTTCGCTGGTTTACGGGCTGCATCGGGGCCTCGTTCTGGCCGTGTTACGCGCGGATGCACGGGCCCTGGCCGATCCCGGACGGCCGCACCGTGGATGTGCCAATGGGCTGTGCGGCGTTTCCGAAGGAGATCAGGCGGCCGCCGCGCGGCATCGCGGCGCAGGGCCACACCGGCATCCGCCGCTGGACGGCGATGGCCAAGGGCGGGCATTTCGCCGCCATGGAGCAGCCGGCGCCGCCGGCGGCCGAGATCGCCGCCTTTTTCCGCCCGCTCCGGGAACGCGCGGGGTAGGGTCTTGGGGCGCCTTGCGCACGCCGGCCTCGCAGCGGAGGGCAGAGCGGGGAACATGCTGCAAGGAAGGGTTGGCTCTCCCGCGGATGGGGTGGACGCGACATCTCGTCAGTTCGCCCAATCCAACCTGCGTGCCTTGCTGCGGCCACAGCCGAACAGCTTGACGGCGCCGAGGGTGCTGCCGCAAGCTCTCCAGCTGGTCCGCTCGCTACGCGCCGGGGGTGGGCGGGTCGGTGACGGCGCCGTGCGAGGCATCCGTGACGAGTCTTGCGTATTTCGCCAGCACGCCGGTCGCGTAGCGCGGCCGGGGCGGCCTCCACGACATCAGCCGGTCGGCTAGCTGCGCTTCGGTCAGGGCCACGTCCAGGCGCCGCCGCTCCACGTCGATGGTGATCCGGTCTCCGTCCGCCAGCGCCGCGATGGGGCCACGCTCCGCCGCCTCCGGCACCACGTGCCCGATCACGAAGCCGCGGGTGGCGCCGGAGAACCGCCCGTCGGTGACCAGCGCGACGCTTTCGCCGAGGCCCGCGCCTTGCAGGGCGCCGGTCACGAGCTGCATCTCGCGCATCCCCGGCCCCCCTTTCGGGCCTTCGTTGCGCAGCACCATCACGTCGCCGGGCCGTATGGCGCCCTGGGCAACGGCGGCGAAGGCGTCCTCCTCCCGCTCGAACACCCGCGCCGGCCCGCTGTGGGACGACTTGCTTTGGCCTGACAGTTTGATCACGCACCCGCCGGGCGCGAGGTTGCCGTGCAGGATGGCGATGCCGCCCTCCGGCTTGAGCGCCCGTGCCAGGGGCCGCACGACCGTCTGGCCCGGCGGTTCGACGGCCTGGTCGATCATCTCGCCGAGGCTGCGTCCCGTGACCGTCCGCTCCCCGCCGTGCAGCAGGCCCGCCTCGGCCAGCCGCTTGCCGACGACCGCCATGCCGCCGGCGGCAAACATCTCGGGCGCGGTGTAGGTACCCCAAGGCCGCAGGTCGGCCAGGACCGGCGTGCGGCGGGAGATGCGGTCGAACTCGTCCAGCGCGAGCGGCACGCCGAAGTCATGCGCCATCGCGAGCAGGTGCAGCACCGCGTTGGTCGAGCCGCCCGTCGCCATCACGCCGGCGATCGCGTTCTCGAAGCTGCGCCGCGTCACCAACGAGCGCGGAGTGACCCCGGAGTTGACCAGTTCGACGGCCAGTCTCCCGCAGGCGAGCGCGGCTTCGGCCTTGTCCGCGTCGGCCGCCGGGATGCCGTTCCAGCCCAGCGCCGAGATGCCCAGCATCTCGCAGGCGGTGGCCATGGTGTTGGCGGTGAACTGGCCGCCGCACGCGCCGGCGCCGGGGCAGGCGTGGTCCTCCACGTCCTTCAGCTCCGCGGCGGAGAGCCTCCCGGTCCGGTAAGCGCCCAGGGCCTCGTAAACGTCCTGGACGGTCAGCGAGCGGCCGGCGAACATCCCGCTGTCGCCCGCGCAACGCCCTGCGGCAATCGAGCCGCCGTACAGCAGCAGGCCGGGGACGTTCACCCGGCCGAGCGCCATCGCCATGGCCGGGATGGTCTTGTCGCACCCCGAGATCGTCACCAGCCCGTCGAGCATGTGGCCGCGTGCCACGAGCTCGACGGAGTCGGCGATCACCTCGCGGCTGACCAGGGACGTTTTCATCCCCTCGGTGCCGGTGGTGATCGCGTCGTTGATGGCGACCGTGTTGACTTCGAGCGGCGTGCCTCCCGCTTCCCGGATGCCCTGCGCCACCAGCCCGGCAAGCTCGCGGTGGTTCCAGTTGCAGGGCATCGTGCCGATCCAGCAATGCGCGACGCCGATCTGCGGGCGCGAAAGGCTTTCGTCGGTGAAGCCCACCGCCTTCATCATCGAGCGCGCCACGACGCGGTCCGGTCCGTCCAGGATCTGCCGGCTCCTGTGCCGCGGATCGACTGCCATCGCCGAACTCCTTTCCTGTCAGCGCGCCGCGGGGATCGCCGGCATGGCCTGGCCCGCCTGCGCCGGCGCCCGTGCGGGGCCGTTGCTCCAGCGACCCGGGCGGATCGGATCAGTCTCTGCCGAGCTGCGCGCGGGTGATCGTGGCCGCGATGTTGGGCTCGCGCGGGGGCAAGTAGGTCAGACCCGCCGCGCGGGCAAGGGCCGGCAACTCGTCCTTGGCCAGCATGTCGTCGATCGCGGCGTCCACCTCGGCCATCAGCGGCCCCTCGCTCGCGAGGCCGACAGCGCCGATGTTGAAGCCGATCGAGTGGTAGTGGCCCGACGACGACAGCCCGGTATCCGGGTGCTGCAAGCGGTAGGCGTCGAACTGGTGGAGTTCCACGAGCGTCGCGTCCTGGTCGCCGCGCTCTATGCTCTCGAACAGGCCCCGACCTGGGACCACATGCGTGATCCGGCCGATGAGCATGCCCCCGCCATAGGTCATCAGCACGGCGTCGCCCAGCGTGCGCTCTTCGGCGACGAGCCTCAACGGCTTGAGGTCGGCGAGGCTGCGTATCTCGCGCCGGGCGACGCTCGGCCCCAACACGACCGCCAACGGGTCGAAGCGGTAGCCGCGGCTTGCGACAAGCTCGTTGAGCCGCACCCAGCGGCGTCGATCTTCGGGCTTGGCCCCGTCATAGGCGGGCAGCCTGGAGCGCTCTGCCCGCCGCCGGCCGAGCGTGCCGGCAAACAGCGGGTAGCCCAGCACCAACTGGCAACGCCCGTCCGACAGGAGGGCGTTCACCTGGTGGTCGGGATCGGCGTCGTTGTCGGTCTCGCTTTCATACCACCGCACGGCGAGCGTGCGCCCCATCCGCGACGCGAGAGCGCGTGCCACCGCGAGGTCGAACCCTCGCGCGCCCATGTCGCTTCGCGCTGTGGAAGCCGAAGCGGCTTTGTCCAGGCAAACGCTCAGGGTGTCCTCGGCGCGACCCGGCGCCGCCCAGGCCAAGGCGAACGCCAAGGCCAACGAGACGGGCGCGGCGGACCAGGTGCCCGGCAGCCAGCCGGCCGTCACGACTTTCCGCCCGCGCGCACATACGCCCAAAGGACCTCGATCTCGTCCGGCTGCAGCATGTCGCCCCAAGCGGGCATGCTGTTCTTGCCGTGGACGACGGAGGCGAAAAACCTGCCCCGATCCTCGCGGGGGAACTTGCGCAGGTCGAACGAAGACGTGCCCGGGTTGACCATGTTCACGCCGTGACAGGTCGAGCAAAGCTGCCTGTAAAGGCTCCTGCCCTGCGCGACGAGTTCGGGGGGCGGCGGCGCGTCGGGTCGGTCGTCCGCCGCAGGCGACGCCCGCATGCCGACCAAGCAAAATGCCAAGACGAGTGCTGGCCAAGCAGGACTCCTCATCGGTCTGCTCCGGGTTCGCGTCGGCGAGGGAGCACGGAACGGCGGACGTCCGGCCGGGAGGCCCTGCCGCCCCGCTTCCCGGTCACCTGGACGCTTGAGCGATCTGGGGGTGCAGCGCGAACACCCAAAGCGAGCCGCCAGCCGGGACGTTCGCCAGCCGCTCGTCGCCGGCATAGACGACGTAGGCGCCGCCGTGGCCGACCGTCACAGCCACGTATTGCATGCCGTCCTGCTGCCACGTGACCGGCTGGCCCTCGACGCCGGACCCCGTTTGGAACTGCCAAAGCCGCTGGCCGGTATCGGCGTCGAACGCCTCGAACTCCCCGGTCGCCTGGCCCGAGAAGACGACGCCGCCCGCCGTGGTGAGCACGCCGCCCCAGCGCGGGGTCGGGCTTGGGACCTCCCACTTTGCCTTCCCGGTCAGCGGCTCGATCGCCTTCAGGTATCCGACGTTCTTGTCTTCCGGGAAGACCCACTCGATGTCCGCGCCCCAATAGGTGGTCCCGGCGCGGTATTGCGGCTTCGTCGGCGTGTACCTCATGCCGAACTCGAGCGTGTTGGCGTAGAGAAGCCCCGTGCCTGGATTGAAGGCCGACGGACTCCAGGCCTTCCCGCCCCAAACGCTCGGCCAAACCTCCACGGTCTCGCCCGTGGCCCGCATCTTCTTCGTCAACTCCGACTCGACCGGCCGCCCGTTTTCGTCGATGCCCGTGGCCCAGTTCATCGTCTTGACGAATTTGTTGGCGGCGATGAGCTTGCCGTTCGTGCGGTCGAGCACGTAAAGGAAGCCGTTCCGGTTGGCGTTCACGAGCGCCTTTGTCGGCGTGCCGCGGACGTCCAGGTCCACCAGCACCATGTCGGCCACGGCGTCGAAGTCGTACGGGTCGTTCGGCGAGAACTGGAAGTGCCACTTGATCTTGCCGGTCTGCGGGTCGAGCGCCAGCACCGAGGTGGTGTGCAGGTTGTCGCCGGGTTGGCGCACCATGGCGTTCCACGGACCGGCATTGCCGACGCCCCAATACACCGTCTTCAGCTCCGGGTCGTAGGACCCGGTGATCCAGGTCGAGCCGCCGCCGTGCTTCCACGTGTCGCCCGGCCAGCTGTCGTTCCCCGGCTCGCCCGGCCCGGGGATCGTGTAGGTGCGCCAGAGATGCTTGCCCGTTGCCGGGTCCCAGCCGTCGATGAAGCCGCGGATGCCGTATTCCCCACCGGAGGTGCCAGTGATGACGACGCCGTCGGCCACCAGCGGCGCCAGGGTCTGCGAGTACCCGTCTTTCCAGTTGATGACCTCTTGCTTCCACAGTTCCTGGCCGGTTTTGGCGTCGAGCGCCACGACGTGGGCGTCGAGCGTGGTGCGGAACACCTTGCCGTCATACAAGGCCACGCCGCGGTTGATGATGCCGCAGCAGACGATGCGCGGCGTTTCGGGCGGGTAATCGACCTTTGTCTTCCAGATCTGCTTGCCGGTCTTGGCATCGACCGCGATGGTGGCCGCATGCGTGGTGACGTAGATCACCCCGTTGTAGACGAGCGGGTGAGACTCCTGTGAGCGGTTGTCGTCGAGGCTGAGGTTCCAGGCAGGGACCAGGTTCCGCACTGTTCCTTTGTTTACCTGGTTCAGCGGGCTGTAGCGCTGCTGGTAGTAGCCCATGCCGTAGTTGAGCACGTTGGCAGTGTCGGTAGCCCCTTTGACAAGATCGTCGGTGGTTTGCGAATACCCCCATGCGGGAAACAGGAAGAACAGCGCGGTCGCTAGCAGAGATATTTTCATGATTACTTGTTCCCCCCGATTTATACTGTTACTTGGTTGACGTGGACCGTACTAACATCTCAAAATCTTGCCGCGCTTTGTCACTTCCGATCGAAGGTTGTGTCTTTGGCCGCAGTGGGCAGGTCTTTGCATGCTTGAGTGGCCGAGTTGGCCTCTGCGGTCCGGAACTTCTCCGCGTCCGCCTGCTTTTTTGCAGCCACATCCTCTTCGGTACCGTATTGCCGCCCCGGGGCGGCACCGGCCCTTTCCCGATCGCATTGGGGCATCTGCCCGGCTGCACGGTGCATCCCATGCCCAGCAATCAGGAGGCCCACGGTCGCGGCCGTCATTATTCGCTTCATTGCTTCCTCCCCGTCGTTGCAGCCTTTTCCGACTGTCACGCGGCTTGCAGATCGCGTCGGCCCGAAATCATCGCACACGCCTTTTGGGCGGTGGGCCAGCAAGCACCGACGCTTCCGCACGCTCCTCTCAGTCTGCTCATGATGCTTTTACGCTCTGCATGTAAACTCACACCACCTTGAGCTTCAAACTTGATGCGCTTGCACCACTTTGGGCTGTTGAGCCTGCCCAGTTCATGGATGGGGCGGCGGGAGCAGGATGTTTCCACTCCGGCGGCCCGGGCGCACAGATGAGCCGCATGTGGGGCCTTGAACACCCAAACTCCGCCCGCACCGCCTGCGCGCAGGCGATGCGGGAATTGCCGCGCCCACAGCCCCGACCCCTGCACCATGCTGGTCCAGCTCGCATTCAACCCAAGTTTGGCTCGGCGCCCTGATCAGTGCGCCAATCCCCGCCCGCACTTAGTTTACTTGCAGGGGCCGAGCGGACGCTGGCACCGTATTGCACAACAACAATCAACAAAGGGGGATGGGCCATGATTGCACATCGGACAGGCCGGGCGACGCTGCTCGCCGGAGCGGCCTTGTGCGCGCAATGGCTAGGATGGGCCGACCCGGCGAACGCCGCGGACACGCCGCCCCAGAGCGTGGACTGGCCAGCCTACAACAACGACATGCTGGGCCAGCGCTACTCGCCGCTGAAGCAGATCAACGCCGGAGACGTGGGCTCGCTGCAGGAAGTGTGCCGCGTCAAAGTTCAGGATGGCGGCTCGTTTCACACCGGGCAGATCGTTGTCGATGGCGTCATGTATGTCACCACGGCGCGCGACACGGTCGCGCTCGACCCGCGCACCTGCAAGGAGATCTGGCGCAACACATACCGCTCGTCCGTCGAGGACGTGTGGCCGGTGAACCGCGGCGTCGCCTTTATGAATGGACGGCTGTTCCGCGGCACGCCGAATGGGCGGTTGCTGGCGATCGACGCGGAGACGGGCAAGCAAGTCTGGGAGGATGCGGCGGGCGACCCGGCGCGCGGCGAGTTCCTGTCCGGCGCCCCGATCGCGTCGAACGGCGTCGTCTATACCGGGACCGCCGGCAGCGACTGGGGTGTGCGCCAGCGTGGTGCATGGATCAGGATCTCGACGCATTGACCCTGATTTCGTTCGG
>CAXUIQ010000191.1:1660-7476 GCA_964250815.1 uncultured Acetobacteraceae bacterium | reverse complement strand
CGGGTGCTGGACGCCGGGCGCGGCTACGGGCGGGCCTGCGCCGCAGGCGCCGCGGCGGCACGGCCAGCATGCGACGTGATCGCCTTCATGGACGGCGACGGGGCCGATTGCGGCGACCAATTGCCCCGGCTGGCCCGGCCCGTGCTGGACGGCACCCAGGACTTCGTCATCGCATCGCGCACCCGCGGCGCTCGGGCGCCGGGTTCGATGAGCTGGCACCAGGTCGCGGCGGGCGCCGTCGCCGGGCGGCTGATCGGGGCGCTGTATGGCGTGCGCTACACCGACATGTGCGCCTTCCGCGTGATCGCCCGCGACGCGCTGGCCCGGCTCGGCATGGCGGAGATGACCTATGGCTGGAACATTGAAATGCAGATGAAGGCGGCCCGGCGCGGCCTGCGCATCCTGGAGCTGCCCGTGCCGTACCGCTGCCGCATGGGCGGCCAGTCCAAGGTGGCGGGCTCCTTGCGCGGCACGCTGCGGGCGTCCGGCAAGATCGTCAGCACCTTCGCCCGGGTGGCTGCGGACGGCGCGCGCCCGTGACCATGCCCATGACCGCGCAGGTCGCCCGTCCCGGCGTGCCGGCGCGCGGCTTGGAACTCGCGGCCATGCTGTCCCGGCTGCACGACCGCACCGCACACCACCTGAGCGCGTCGGAATGCGAAACGATGTCGGTGGCCGACCTGCTCGGCCTGGCGGACGCGGAGGACGAGGCGCGCTGGGCGGGCTTGCGGCTCGCCTACACCGACCCGCTCGGCGCGCCCTGGCTGCGCGCCAGCATCGCCGCCGGTTACGGCGGCATCGGCCCCGACAACCTGGTCAGCTTCGCCGGCGCGCAGGAAGGGCTGTATGCCGTGCTGCACGCCCTGCTGCAGCCCGGCGACCACGCCATCGTGGTTGTGCCCGGCTACCAATCCGTCGAGACGCTGGCGCTCGGCCTCGCCGACGTGTCCGGCGTGGCGCTGGACGCGGCGGACGGCTGGTCGCTCGACGTGGGCCGGGTCGCCGCCGCGGTCCGGCCCAATACCCGGATGGTGTGCATCAGCTTCCCGAACAACCCCACCGGCGCGCTGCTGCCGCCCGAGCGGTTCGCGGCGCTGATCGCGCTTTGCCGCCGCCACGGCCTGTGGCTGCTGAGCGACGAGGTGTACCGCCTGACGGAGCGCGACCCGGCCCGCCGCCTGCCGCCCGCGGCCGACGCCTACGAGCGCGGCGTGTCGGTCGGCGTGCTGTCCAAGGCTTACGGCCTGCCCGGCCTGCGCATCGGCTGGGTCGCCTGCCCGGACACGGAGCTGGTCGGGCGCGTCGCGCGGTTCCGGCAATACCTGTCGGTGTGCGGCGCTGGGCCGAGCGAAGTGCTGGCCAACATCGCGCTGAAGGCGGGTGAGGCGATCACCCAGCGCAACCGCGGCATCGCCGCCGCCAACCTCCAGGCGCTCTCCGGCTTCCTTGCCCGGCACGAGGCGCTGTTCGGCTGGCGCGTGCCGGACGCGGGCGTGGTGGGCTACGTGCGCTACGCCGGGGCCGACGGGGTGGAACATTTCGTCACGCGCATGGCGGATGCGGCCGGCATCCTGCTGCTGCCGGCCAGCGTGTTCCGCTCGGAAGTGGCAGCGCTGCCTGCCGACCGGTTCCGCATCGGCTTCGGCCGCACCGGCTTTCCCGCCGGGCTGGCCGCCTTGGAGGAGGCGATCCGCTGATGGGCGGCGGCAGCGGCGCGGCGGTTGTAACAAAATAAGTTCTGGCTCGTATGGTTCTTCATGCAATGATACGGTGCCGGGTCGGCAGTCCATGGGCGTGGCGGAGTGGCTGGCGGCGGCGCGCGGCCATGCGGCGCCCGTCATCGGACCTTCGCGCCCGGCATGGGAACGGAAGCAGGCGCACGCGATGGACCTTACGCAGATCCGGTATTTCCTGGCGCTCGCGCGGACGCTGAACTTCACGCGCGCAGCGGAAGCCTGCCACGTCACCCAGCCCGCGCTGACCAAGAGCATCCAGCGGCTTGAGGAGGAGCTGGGCGGCCCGCTGCTGCTGCGCGAGCGGTCGCTGACCCAACTGACGGCGCTGGGACAGGCCATGCTTCCCCTGCTGGGACAGACCCACGCGGCGGCCGAGCGCGCCAAGGAGCAAGCGTCCGGCATGAAGCGGCTGGCGTCGTCGCCGCTCCGTGTGGGCCTGGCGACCGAAGTGCCGATGCCTCCGTTCCTTCCGGTGTTCAGGGAGCTTGCCGCGCGCCTGCCGGGCTTCGAGCTGAGCCTGGAGGGCGCCGGCAGCGCCACGCTTTGCGAGGCCTTGCTGCAGGGAACGCTGGACGCGGCGGTCGTGGCGGAGGATGCGGCCTTGTCCGACCGGCTGAACCGCTGGCCGTTGTTCCGGGACAGGGCGGTGCTGGTGATGCCGCCGGGCCACGCGCTGGACACGGGGGCGGCGGTCCCGCTCAGCGCCCTGGACGGGACGGCGGTGGTCTGCGGAACGGCGGACTGCCGGATGGCGCGGCTGTTGGAGCAGGCCCAGAAGACCCATGGCACGCGCCCGAGCCATCGGCACCGGGTGGACGCGCCAGGGCACGCGGCGGAGCTGGTGCGCGCCGGGCTGGGCATCGCCTTCTCGACCGAGCGGACCGCCGCGCCCGAGGGGCTTCGCAAGCGCCCGGTCGCGGGGCAGGCCGCGCATGATGTCCTGCTGGTCACGGTCGCCGGCCGTCCCTTCACGCGGGCGGCCCATGCGTTCATCAAGCTCGCCCGGGCACGGGAATGGGACGTGGAAACCGGCCCGGCCCATTGAGGTGGACCCGTCCTGGGCAGGACGGACAGCCCCTGCGTCGGGCGGCGTCCACCGCATCGACGCCGCGGGGACGGCCATCATGGAGCCGTCCTGGGGCGGCGCACAGATGCCGCCTGCTGGCCGTGCAGGAGGGCGAGGCGATCTGCCGGGATCGCGCCAAAGGTCGCGCCGGCGGCGCCGACGGTGTTGCCGGGCCGGCGCGCGGCGACAGGCGTTGCCCGCTCGGACGCGGACTGGGGGGCGGGGCGCAGGACGCGCGCGCCGTCCGGACCGATCACCACCACCTCCCGGGCGCCGATCCAGGCCACCCTGACCGGCCCGAAGCTCTCGCCCTCGGCGGCGACCACCGGCTTGCCGTCCCTGTCTCCGACGAAGATGGCCCGTCGCGCGGACGCGGTGACCACGATCCCGGACAGGCGCGGCAGCGGCGGCGACGGGTCGGGAACAGCCGCGGTCGCGGGCCGGCGACCGGCGCGGAACAACGGCCGCCGCAGGATGTCGGACGCCGTGGCCGCCGACCGCTTCTTCTGATCCTTGGCGTTGGGCGAAGGGGCCGGGGACGGAGCGGCGGGGCCAGCCCATGCAGCCGGCACGGCCGGCGCTGGCGGCGGCGCCAGCTCCCAGCGGATCAGCGCGGCAAGCGCGAGCGCAAGGGAGAGGCAGCCGGCCCCGCTCCATCGCACCATTGCGAGGCTGGTCATCGCGAGGCTGGACGCGCGTGCGGCCTGGACGGCCGGGCCGGCCTGCCCCACGCGCTACGCCGCGGGCTGCCAGATGCTGCGGTAGGTGTAAACCTGCAGGTCGTTCATCTGCACGGCGCTTCCCTGCGCGGAGAACACCAGGCTGTCGGGCGGGTCTTGAAAGAAGACCAGGCTTGTGGCCACCCGGGAACCGTCATCCACGAAGAGTTCGAGCGTGCTGACGTCGAACAAGGCACGCAGCTTGACCCCGTTGTCGCCGGCCGCGTAGTCGGTCGCGAAGGTGCCGCTGAAGTCGGGGTGGCTGAAGCCCTGCGCTCCGCCGCGGTCCACGTAAACCATCTGCGCGTCCCAATCATAGGCGACGACCAGGCTTTCTGCGCCGTTGGCGAGGCTGATCATCGCCACGCCGCCGCCGGAAGAAGCGGCCGTGACCTCGACCTCGAACGACTGGCAACCGCCGAGCGGAAGGCTGAACGGGGTCGCCTCGTCCACGGCGACGCAGCCTCTGTACAGCACTTGGTCGCGCAGCGCCTCGATCGCAGGCGCAGGGTTCTGCGCCAGCACGTAGCCGCTGTCGGCCGCGGTCGTGCGCAGCGTGAGCACGCGGGGCACCGACATCTGGCCGCGCCAGGGAGAGGTGGGCGCGTCGTTGGCATACTGCCAGTTGCTGAGCCAGGCGATGGCGACGACATCGTCCGCGGGCAGGTTGTTGTAGGTCTGCATCGCGTAGGCGTCCTTGGCGAACTCCATGAAGCGCGTGCCGTCGTCGTCGGGCACGAAGCGGGAGCCGTCGAACTCGCCCACGAAATACTGCGTGGCGCTGCCGCCCTGCGGCGCGCCAGGGTTGATGGAAACCAGCAGCACCCATTTGCGCTCGCCGGTGCCCTCGACCGGCACCTGCACCAGGTTCGGCACCTCGTATTGGCCGCCGAGAAGCCCGGCCGGGCCGAAGCTGCCGACCTGTGTCCAGTCCTTGAGATCCGGCGATGCGTAGAACAGCACCTGCCACTGCCGGCTCAGCGCGACGGCCATGACCCATTGTCCGGTGGGTGCGTGCCAGAACACCTGGGGATCGCGGAACTGGGTCTCGCCGCGGTCCACGACGGGGTTGCCGGCGTAGTCGGCGTAGGTCAGCCCGGCATCGAGGCTGTAGGCGATGTTCTGCCGCTGCGAAGCGCTTTGCCCCTGGACGTCGGTGTCCAGTGTGTAGGTGGCGACGATCCCGCCGTCTGCGGAGTCCGCGAAAAAGCCGCTGGTGTTCGCCCAGTCCACGACGGCCGAGCCGGAGAAGATGAAGCCCGACGCCGTTTCAGGGATCGCAACCGGCAGGTTCTCCCAATAAACGAGGTCGCTGCTGACGGCATGTCCCCAGCTCTGGTTCCCTGCCTGCACGCCAAACGGGTTGTACTGGTAGTAGAGGTGATACGTCCCCCGGAACCAAACGAGGCCGTTCGGGTCGTTCATGAAGTTCCAAGGCGGGCTGAAGTGGTATTGAGGGCGGTAGCGCTCGCCATAGGACGGCTCTCCAGCGCCCCCGGCGAAGTCGGCGGCGCCCTCGCGCGCGGTCGCTCCAGTCGTCCTCGCCGTCCACGTCGCGGCCGAGAGAAGCAGCAGGCTGCGCTTGGAGATCATGGCAATCCTCCCGAAGTGGTGCCGGCCCGTTCCCGTGCGCCGTGTCGCCGTTGGCCGGCCTGCGGCCTGGCGCCAGGGCGGACCGTTCGCCCGCTGCGCCGAACCGCCAGGTCCTTGCCGCACGATTGGACCGACCTAGTTTGTTTCTGTCAAGCAATGATTTGCCCCCTTTTGGGAACTGCGGATTGCTGCTCAGCCGGCGCACCTCGGCTGCGGGTTTTGCGGAGCACGGGGGATAACAGCCGGTTGTCACGTCGGGGACAGAACATCGGCGCCGAACAGCGCTGTGGAAAGCCGCTGAAACCGACTTGGAAAAGTGTCGGTTGAGGCTGGATATGGGCGTTATGGCAGCCACCATCAGACACAAGGCGGCATGGCGACGGACCGAAGCGGCAACGCATGACGAAAAACGACCCAAGAAGGGCCGGACAGGGAAACGGAGACGGCGGGCGGGCCGCGGCGCGTGGAGGGCGTTCCAAGGCCATGAAAGGAAAACGCCGATGAACGACGACGCCACGAAGGACGAGCTGATCGACGAGCACGCTCCGGCGACGCCCCGGGAGCCGGCCCTGTATTGAGCCGCCTGCTTCCCGGTTTCGCAATGCTTTGGCGGGGAGGCCGAAGGGAGCTGGTGGTTCAACCAAGGCGAGCTTGTCACCACGCCCGGCATCTACTGCGCCCTGGGCGGCACGCCGCGCGCCT
>CAXUIQ010000191.1:0-1560 GCA_964250815.1 uncultured Acetobacteraceae bacterium | reverse complement strand
CGCGCGCCTCCATCCGACCTTATCCCGGAAGCCCGCCATCGCGCGGGCCTCCCTCATCTATGGAAACCCATCGCGGCAGACCACCTGACCCAGTTTTCGTGCGTCCTCCCGGTCGGGTCTGGCAACGTTGAGGCAGCCCTCGTCCTTTACAAGCGAATGCAGGACGAGTTCGACGCTGGCGGCATGGAAGTCGGCTTCGCGGCGGAAAGCAACAAGCCAGACGACGGCAGCATCACAGTTGCAGAGCATGAGCGGCGATGCTGCAGTCCCGCGTGGCCGGGAGCGTATGGGTGATGGCTGCCTCGATCGAGACGATGCTGGAGTTGTAGGCGTCGTCGCTGCGCGACGTGGTGTGGTGCGCGACTACGCCCTGGAAATGCTGGCCGACCCGGAGGCCGTGCTGGTGATCGACGAGACCGGCTTTTTCAAGCAGGGCAAGGCGTCGTGCGGGGTGGGGCGGCAACATACGGGCTCGGCTGGCTCGCCGAAACGCGGAGCGTTTGCGGCTGGGATCACCAACGGCCAGATTGGGGTGTTTGCGGCCTACGTGTCCCGGCACGGCCAAGACCGAGTTCGGCCTTCCACGACGAGAGCCGGTCCTGGCACGGCTGGCACCGCCATGTCAGCCTGGTCATGCTGGCGTTCACCATGCTGGCCACCATTCTCCACCACGCGAACCCGGTGGGGTGGCGAAGCGATTTGCGCGCCAGGCCTTGTCCGCTGGCCGCTCCAGGAAATCCGTCGCATCGCCATCCGCTTGGCGCAGCGACGCATCCGGCCAGCTCACGTCATCGCCTGGTCGGTTTGGCGACGCGCACACCAAGCCGCCGCGCAACATTCACATGTGAAACGAATTGCGCAACTGCAATGCTGATCCGCTGTAGCGACGGCTACATTGGTTCGAATCCAATCCCCTTCACCATCATGCCCCAGCCCCTGTCCGCCTGGCCGGCATCGGTTCTGCATTTCGTCCGGCACCGGATTGACTTTTGAAATTTCCGCATGCCCATCGGCTTGCTTTAGTGTTATCCCGCTTCTGGGTGGAACGAAGGACGGTATCGGCAGCATGGCGGCAAGAACCCGGAACGCGCCGCAAGATGAGATCGCCGCCCGGCTCCTGCAGCAGGAGATGGTCGCCGGCTTCGGCACCTTCGCGCTCAAGGCGACGGAACTGGCGTCTGTCCTGACGGAGGCCTGCCGCGTCGCGTCGCTCGGCTTGCAGACCAAGTTCGCCAAGGTGCTGCGGTTCCAGCCGGACACCGAGGACCTGCTGATCATCGCCGGGGTCGGATGGCAGCCCGGCGTGGTCGGCCACACGACGTTGGGCGCCGGGCTGAGCAGCCCGGCCGGCTACGCCCTGCACACGGGGGAGCCGGTGCTGTCGAACAACCTCGGCCAGGAGGACCGGTTCCAAACGCCGGACGTGCTGGTGGAGCATGGGGTCCACAGCGCCATCAACGTGGCGATCGACGCCGCCGATGCCTCGCTCCCGTTCGGCGTCCTGGAGGTGGACGGCACGGCGCGCGGCGAGTTCGTCGCGGCCGACACGGCGTTCCTGCA
>CAXUIQ010000190.1:0-7484 GCA_964250815.1 uncultured Acetobacteraceae bacterium | reverse complement strand
GCCTGGATCTCGCCGATCAGCACCGGCTTGGTGATGTGGTGGTTCGGCATCATCGCCGACAGCCCGCCCGAAAGGTTCGGCACCGACACGCCGATCATGGCGTCGATCACGCGGGCCGGCTCGAACGTCCCGGCCTTCTCCACCGCCTTGACCCACATGGAGAAGCCGATGACGTGCGCCTCCATCGGGTCGTTCGTCACGCGCTTGGGATTCTTGGTGTAGGCCTGCCAACGCGCGATGAACGCCTTGTTCTCAGGCGTATCGACACTCTCGAAATAGTTCCAGGCGGCCAGGTGCCCGAGCAGCGGCTTGGTGTCCACGCCGGCCAGCTCCTCCTCGCCGACGCTGAACGCCACCACGGGGATGTCGGTCGCCTTGATGCCCTGGTTGCCCAGCTCCTTGTAGAACGGCACGTTGGCGTCGCCGTTGATGGTGCTGACCACCGCGGTCTTCTTGCCGGCCGAGCCGAACTTCTTGATGTCGGCCACGATGGTCTGCCAGTCGCTGTGGCCGAACGGCGTGTAGTTGATCAGGATGTCTTCCTGCTTCACGCCCTTGGACTTGAGGTAGGCCTCCAGGATCTTGTTGGTGGTGCGCGGGTACACGTAGTCGGTGCCGGCCAGCACCCAGCGCTGCACGTTCTCCTCCGCCATCAGGTAGTCCACCGCGGGAATGGCCTGCTGGTTCGGCGCGGCGCCGGTGTAGAACACGTTCCTGCTGCTTTCCTCGCCTTCGTACTGGACGGGGTAGAACAGGATGTTGCCGGTTTCCTCGAACACCGGCAGCACCGACTTGCGCGAGACCGAGGTCCAGCAGCCGAACACGGCGGCGACCTTCTGCACGGTGATCAGCTCGCGCGCCTTTTCCGCGAACAGCGGCCAATTGGAGGCAGGATCGACCACCACCGCCTCCAGCTTGCGGCCGAGCACGCCGCCTTTCTTGTTCTGCTCGTCGATCAGCATGAGCATGACATCTTTCAGCGTCGTCTCGCTGATCGCCATGGTGCCGGACAGGCTGTGCAGGATGCCGACCTTCACGGGACCGGCGGGTTGCGCCTGCGCCGCGGGCGCCAGCAGGACCCCCGCGGCCATGATGGCCGCGCAGCCCGCGCCGCGCAGCCAGTTTCGGATGGCCATGTTCTCTCACCTTTCCAAGACATGCGGTTGCGGCAACCCATGCAGGTTGCGTGCCATGGCGTCACGCCGGCGTGAGAGTTGCAGCCCCATGTCCGCCGCCCCAAATTCGGCGCCATATTGGGCATGGGTCAGGCACGAAGCAGGCACTTTGCCTGGGCCAGCACCGCCGCGGGATGCCGGCGCGGCGCCACAGAAAGCCAATGCAGCGCCCGCTCGGCATTCGACAGGCTGCGCTTGTAGCGGTCCGCGCCGCCCAGGAAGTCGTAGCTGGTCCCGCCGCGCGCCCGGTGCATCTCGATGGCCAGGTGATGGCAGGTCAGCCCCGGCTTCCCGTGCGGCCCGGCGCCGGGGTAGTCGAAGCCGCTTTGGTAGGCGCACGCCCAGCCGCCGCGCACGAGGTTGTAGAGGTAGCCGACCACCCGGGCGCCCGCGGCGATCCGCAGCAGCTCGACCTCTCCCGGTGCTCCGCGCTGGAGCAGGCAATGGTGGAACCGCCGCACCGGTTCGGTGGCGAACGCGCCCGGCTTGCCGCGTGCTGTCCAGGTGGCGTCATGCAGCGCGATCAGCCCGTCAAGAAAGGCGAGGGCCTGCCCGGCGTCCGCCGCCCGCTCGATCCGAAGCGCGCCGCTTGCGGCATAGGCGCGGTCGGACCGGCGCAACTGCTGGCGCGTGTTGCGGCTGAGCTGCCCGATATAGGCCGCCCCCGGCGGCACCAGGGCGAAGTCCACGAAGGGCGCCGCGCGGTTAGGGCCGGGCAGCGCGACGGCGCCGGTGTCCAAGGCGGCGTCCCGCGTCGCCGCGCCGACGCCGGACAGCACGAGGCGCGGCGTCCGGCCGTCCCGCGGCCGCAGCGCCGCTCGCAGCATCGCCGCCAGCAGTCCGTCCGGCGCGCGGCGGGCCAGCAGGGGGTCGTTGTGCTCGGTGAACACGGCATCGAGCGCCGGGTCGCCGCTTTCGTGCAGCCACAGGCTGTCGCCCGCGAGCCAGGAGCGCCGGCGGTTCCACAGCGCCAGGGCGAGGAGGCCCGCGGCGTCATGCGCCTCGACCACCAGCGGGTCAGGAAACCGCTCGGCGGCGCGGCAGCCCACCCAGGTCCAGGTTTGGAAGGGGGCCGGGTCGGATACGGCTTCCAGCATGCGCCAGCGCGCGCCCAGCGCGGCGAGGCCAGGCGTGTCGAGCTTGGGGCGGGACAGGGCAATCCGGGGCGGATCGGCGGACATGGGCTGGCCGGGACATAGCCTGGATGCTACGATGACATGCAACTTCCGGTAGTTTTCGCTTCATATTTCATAACTTTCGCGACCCGGCGGAATCGGGCAGACAGGGCGCACGCCTCCCGGAGTCGCCTTGACAGTCAACACGGTTTTTACGGCACTGGCGGTGCCGCCGCCCAGCCTGGCGCTGCTGGCGCTGCTGGCGCTGCTGCTGCTCCGGGGCCGGGCCAGGCGCGGGGTGGCGCTTCTGGCCTTGGCGGCGCTGGTGCTGTTGTCCCTGCCCGCCGTGTCCATGGCGCTGCTGGCGTCGCTCGACGTGCCTTCCGATGCGGGCGCTGGGCCGCCGCCCCAGGCGATCGTCGTGCTGGGCGGCGACGTGGACCGCCTGCCCGAGCCGCCCGGCGCCGGATTGGGCGGCCTCAGCCTGGAGCGGGTGCGCGCGGGCGCTGCGCTGCACCGGCGGACGGGCCTGCCGGTCCTGGTGACCGGCGGCGTCGTCGATGACCTGCCGCTCACGGTCGGCGCGCTGATGGCCGAAAGCATGGAAGCCGACTTCAACGTCCCCGTCCGCTGGACCGAGGCGGCGTCGCCGACGACCTGGGAGAACGCCGAGTACAGCGCATCCATGCTAAAGGCCGCGGGCGTCGGCCGCGTGTTCCTGGTGACGCACGCCTGGCACATGCGGCGGTCGCTGCTGGCGTTCGAGCGGGCCGGCCTCCAAGCCGTGCCGGCGCCGGTCCGCCCGGACCCGTGGCCGAGGCTCCGGGCGAGCGAGTTCCTGCCGCGGCCGTCCGCCTGGGTCCACAGCTTCTACGCCCTGCACGAATGGGTCGGCCTGGCCTACTACTCGGCCCGGCGATGACGCCCGACGTGACCGCGGCCGAACTGCACGAGGTGCCGGGGGAGTGGGACGCGCTGTTCGCCGCGGGGCCTGGCTTCCAATCGAGCCGCGCGTGGTTCGAGGCGACGGTCGAGGCCGCGTTGCCGCCGGGCTGCCGCGCCGAGTTCCTGCTGTGCCGCGCCGACGGGCGGCCCGTGGCGATGCTGCCGCTGCTGCGCGGGCCGGGCCGCCAGGCGCGCGGGCTGTCCACGGTCTATACCTGCTTGTTCCAACCGCTGCTGGCCCGGGGCCTGGCCGACCGGGACATCCGGCGGGCCGGGGCGGCGCTGGGCGGATACTGCCGGCGCTGGCCGACGCTGGTGCTCGACGCGCTCGATCCGTCATGGCCCGGGCTGCCGCCGCTGCTTGCGGGAATGCGGGACGGCGGCCTCCTCGCCCGGCGGTTCGAGCACTTCGGCAACTGGCACCAGCCGGTCGCTGGGTGCGGCTGGCAGGACTACCTGGCCGCCCGCCCGGGCCGGCTGCGTGAGACCATCCGCCGCAAGACCCGCGCCTGCACGCGCGACCGCCGGGTGCGGATCGAGATGGTGCGCTCGCGCGACGGCCTGGAGCGCGCGATGGCGGCCTACGAGGACGTGTACCGGCGGAGCTGGAAGCCGCAGGAGGCGGCGCCGGGCTTCACCGCCGCGCTGCTGCCGCGTGCCGCGGCGGCGGGCGTGCTGCGGCTGGGCGTGCTGTGGTCCGGCGCGCAGCCGGTGGCGGCGCAGTACTGGACGGTGGACCGGACGGTGGCGGGCGGCTCGGCGACCGTGCTGAAGCTGGCCCATGACGACGCCTGGCGCCCGCTGTCGCCGGGCACGGTGCTGACCGGCCGCATGATCCAGGGCCTGCTGGGGGAGGGCGTCGCGGAGATCGATTTCGGCCGGGGCGACGACGCCTACAAGGCCGCGTGGTCCGGCCTGCGGCGGCGTCGCATCGGGGTGCTCCTGGCCAATCCCCGCGACCCCCAGGGACTGCTGGCCTTGGCGCGGCAGTCCGCCGGCGCGGCGCTTCGCGAGGCGCTTGCCCGACTGGCGTAGTCACATCCTTGTCAAAAATATTATATTCTGCTTGAGAAATGAGGCGGGAACGTGGTAGGCTAAGCCATCGACTTATCTCAGGCTGCGACGCCGTTTGCCTTTTTGTTGTCTGGGATGCCATGTTTTTTCGGCGCCATGGCCGCTTGAAGCCCGGAGCCTCGGGCGGGCGCGGCCGTTGCATTGATCGGAGTGGGAGCTATGTGCGGCATCGTTGGCGTGATCGGCGTTGAACCGGCGGCTCCCTTGCTGCTGGAAGCGCTGCGGCGGCTGGAGTACCGCGGCTACGACAGCGCGGGCATCGCCACGCTGCTGGGGGACGGGATCGCCCGTCGGCGTGCGCCGGGCAAGCTCGCCAACCTGGCCGAGGTGCTGGAGCGGGAGCCGCTGCCGGGCGTGGTGGGCATCGGCCACACGCGCTGGGCCACCCACGGGGCGCCGACCCAGCGCAACGCCCATCCGCACGGCACCCCCCGCGTCAGCGTCGTGCACAACGGCATCATCGAGAACCACGCCGAGCTGCGCGCCGAGCTGGAAGCCGAGGGCCAGGTGTTCGAGACGGAAACGGACACGGAAACCGTGGCGCAGCTCGTGGACCTGCACCTCCGCCGCGGCATGGACCCGGTGGACGCGGCGCGGCAGGCGTTCGCCCGGCTGGAAGGGGCCTATGCGCTCGCCATGGTGTTCGCCGGGCACCCGGAGCTGATGGTGGGCGCGCAGCACGGCGCGCCGCTGGCGGTGGGCTTCGGGGACACGGCGATGTTCCTCGGCAGCGACAGCCTGGCGCTGGCGCCGCTGACCCGGCGCATCGCCTACATGCACGACGGCGACTGGGCGGTGGTGACGCGGGAGGGTGCTGCGTTCTTCGGACCCGCCGGGCAGGCCGTGAACCGCGAGGTGCGACTGACCGTGCAGACCGGCGCCGTGGTCGGCAAGGACGGCTACCGCCACTTCATGGAAAAAGAGCTGCACGAGCACCCGGCCGCCATCGGCCAGACGCTGGCGCGCATGCTGGACCCGGCGACCCGGAGCGTGCTGCTGCCGTCCATGGGGTTCGACTGGGCGAAGGTGCCGCGCATGACTATGGCCGGCTGCGGCAGCACCTACTACGCCGGCCTTGCCGGGCGCACCTGGATGGAGGAGCTGGCGCGGCTTCCATCCGACATCGATGTTGCCAGCGAGTTCCGCTACCGCGCGCCGCCGCTGCCGGCCGGCGGCGTCGGGTTGCTCGTCAGCCAGAGCGGCGAGACCGCCGATACGCTGGCGGCGCTGCGCTACATGCGGCGGTCGGGGCAGCACGTTGTTTCGGTGCTGAACGTGCCGGAAAGCACGATGGCGCGGGAAAGCGACGTGGTGCTGGAAACCGTGGCCGGCCCGGAGATCGGCGTGGCCAGCACCAAGGCGTTCACCGCGCAGTTGACGGTGATGGCGTGCCTGGCGGTGGGCGCCGCCCGGGCGCGCGGCACGATCAGCGAGGCGCGGGAAGCGGCCCTGGTCGCGGCGCTGCTGGAGCTGCCGTCCAAGGCCGGGGAGGTCTTGGCGAACCTCGCCCCGATCCAGCGTCTGGCGGAGCGGATGGCGGAAGCGCGGGACGTGCTGTGCCTGGGCCGCGGCGCTTCCCATGCCATCGCGCTGGAAGCGGCGCTGAAGCTCAAGGAAATCTGCTACATCCATGCGGAGGGCTACGCCGCCGGCGAGATGAAGCATGGCCCCATCGCGCTGATCGACCGGCAGGTGCCGATCCTGGCGGTCGCGCCGTCTGGCCCGCTGTTCGAGAAGACGGCATCCAACGTGCAGGAAGCCGGCGCCCGCGGCGGGCAGGTCGTGGTGTTCAGCGACGCCGCCGGCTGCGCCAAGCTGCGGTCGATCTCGGCGGAAGTGATCGAGCTGCCCACGGCCGATCCGTTCGTCGCCCCGGTGCTGCACGCGATCGCGGTGCAGATGCTGGCCTACCACACCGCCGTGCTGCGCGGCACGGACGTGGATCAGCCGCGCAACCTGGCAAAAAGCGTCACCGTGGAATGAGCGTCCGGCAAGCCGGCGCCCACGGGCCGGCGTTCCCCGGATTTCGGCATGCCGCGCAAGGGAGGCGGGATTGACGACCTACACGATCACCGGCGGCGCCGGCTTCATCGGATCGCACCTGGCGGACGCGCTGCTGGCCCAAGGGCACCATGTGCGCGTGCTGGACGACTTTTCGACCGGGCGCGTCGAGAACCTGGACCCGCGCTGCGAGGTGCTGCGCGGCGATGTCTGCGACCCCGCCGCGGTGCGGCGCGCGCTGCGCGGGGCAAGCGGCTGCTTCCACTTGGCGGCGGTGGCGTCCGTGGTGCGGGCGAACGAGGACTGGCTCGGCACGCACCGGGTCAACCTGGGCGGCACGATCACGGTGTACGACGCGGCCCGCTCGCTGGGCGGACTGCCGGTGGTCTATGCCTCCTCGGCGGCGGTGTACGGCAACGTGACGGGGCTGGCGCGGGAGGACGCCAAGCCTGCCCCGCGCACGGCCTACGGCGCCGACAAGCTGGGGTCCGAGCAGCACGCCGAGGTGGGCCTGCTGGTCCATGGCGTGCCGTCGGTCGGGTTCCGCTTCTTCAACGTTTACGGGCCGCGCCAGGACCCATCCTCGCCATACAGCGGCGTCATCTCGATCTTCGCGGGGGCGATCGGCGCCGGGCAGCCGGTGACGCTGCACGGGGACGGGTCGCAGACCCGGGACTTCGTGTTCGTGGGCGACGTGGTGAAGCACCTGGTCGCCGGGATGCAGCACCTCGCCGACCAGCCCGGCGCCTACCTGCTGAACGTTTGCACGGGTCAGGAAACCTCCGTGGCGGAGCTGGCGCACGCCATCGGCGTCGCGGCCCGCCGCCCGCCGGTGATCCGGCGCGGGCCGCCGCGCCCGGGCGACATCGCGCAGTCCGTGGGATCGCCGAGGCTCGCGACCCTGACGCTCGGCATCAAGGCGCGGACCTCCCTGGCCGACGGCCTGGCGGCGACGCTGGCGGCGCTGCCCGTGCCGGCGCCGCCCGAGCACGCGACGCCGGGTTAGGAATCGTCAAGCGCGCTGTCAGCGCACGATTTCATGGAGATCGTCGGCGATGCTGTGGCATAGTCCGGCGCCGTCGCGGTCAAGGCGTGTAGCTCAGTGGCTGAGCGCTGGCATCACATGGCAGAGGCCGGGGGGTCAACTCCTTGCCCGCCTAACCCGGCCGCAAGG
>CAXUIQ010000189.1:0-7484 GCA_964250815.1 uncultured Acetobacteraceae bacterium | reverse complement strand
GCGCGCCGGCAACCGCGCGGACCGGCGGCCCGGCCCCCTCAAGCCGCAGGCCCGGGGCCGGCTGCGCCTGCGCGGCGCCGGCCAGCAGCACGGCAATGACAACGGCAATGAACAGCCTCATGGCGCGATCTCCTGGATGAGGCGCGACTGCTGCTGGAGGCAGTGGCGCAGGTCGAAATGCCGCATCGCCAAGGCGCGGGCGCGGTCCCGCACCGGACGGAGCGACGCGCGGTGGGCCAGCAGGTCCGCGGCCCGGCTTGCCACCGCCTCCGGGTCGCGCCCATCGGCCAGGAAGCCGTTCACCCCGTCCCGCAGCACCTCCCGCACCGGCGCCACGTCCGAGCCGAGCAGCAGGCACCCAGCAGCCAGCGCCTCGACGCAGGACCACGACAGGACAAAGGGCACCGTCAGGTAAAGGTGGAGGGCGGAGACCCGCAGCAGCGCCAGGTACTCCTGCCGGGCAAGGCGGCCGGTGAAGTGGACGCGGGCCGGATCGACCTCCGCCTCCCGCAGCATCGCCTCGCGCCAGCTTCCGCCGTCCGGGGGCGCGCGCCCGTAGCTCACGCCGTCCTCGCCGCAGATCACCACCTGCGCGCCGGGCCGGCGGCGCAGCAGGGCGGGCAAGGCGCGCATCAAGACGGTGAAGCCGCGCACCGGCTCCAGGTGGCGGGCAACAAAGGTCACGACCTCGTCCCCCGCCGACAGCACCCGCCCGTCCGGCAGGGCGAACCGGGCGTGCGGGTCCGGCGCGACTTCCGCCGTATCGACTCCGTCGTGCATGACGGCGATGCGCGACTGGTAGGGGACCGGGTGCTGCGCGCGCTGCCACGCGGTCGGCGCGATGCCGCGGTCCATCAGGTCCAGCGCGGTCAGCAGGTCCGCATTCCACGCCCGCAGCCGGCAGCGCCCGTCGAGGTCCAGCGCGGTTTCCGGGATGAAGCCGGTGTCCTGCCCTTCGCTGCGGTAGAACATCTCGCAATACGACAGGATGGCGGCGCGCGGCAGCACGTCGCGCAGGAACATGGTCTCCCCCCACCCGGCGTGGGCCACCACCACGTCGGGGATGAAGCCCTCCTCGCGCAGGTCGAGGCAGGCGCGCACGACGGCCTGGCCCCGCCGCACGTTGGCCTCCATGCGGTGCAGGTAATGGTGGGTCGCGGCGCCCGGCGGCCCGGGCGCGGCGTAGCGCAGCCAGCGGACCCGGCCGGGCATGGCGACGCGGCGCTCGCCGAGGAACGCCACCTCGTTGGCCGGGTCCTCGGCGAGGTGCGGGGCCAGGTGGCGGAACTGGCCCGGCGCGTTCTGGTGCAGGAACAGGACGCGCAATGTCGGCTCCCTCCCCTTTTGCGGCGCGGCTTCGCGCCGGGCGGCGGCTTGCCAAGCATGTCATTACCGAAATTGTTGCGCAATGGCCGATGTAGCGACGCGGACGGGTTGCACATTCCCCGGCGGCACCGCATCTCGCAGGCGTGCTTGCCGTCCTGAAGACCTGCCTCTTGCTGTTCGTCCTGCTGTTCATCCTGCCGCTGGGCATCTCGGCGTTCCGGTACTATTGGAACGGCTCCGGCGGGGAATGGCAGACCGCGGACCGTTCCAGCGCCGGGCTGCTGCCCGCCAACCCGGGGCGCTCCGCCGCCGTGCGGGTGTTCGCGGCGCAGACGGTGCGGTGGCGCGGCGTCTTCGCCACGCATTGCTGGATCGTGTTCAAGCCGGAGGGCGACGGCGCCTACACCCGATACGACTACACCGCCTGGGGCGACCCGATCCGGGTCAACGGGTTCGTGGCGGACGGGCGCTGGTTCGGGCGCACGCCGCTCTTGGTGTTCGCGGCGGACGGCGAGGCCGCGGCGGCGCTGATCCCGCCCATGCAGGCGGCGATTGCGGCCTATGCCTACCGCAACCAGGGCGACTACCGGGCCTGGCCGGGTCCGAACTCCAACACCTTTGTCGCCGCCGTGCTGGACGCGGTGCCGGGCATCCAGGCGGTGCTGCCGCCCACCGCGATCGGCAAGGACTATCCTTATGACGGGCGCTGGCTGCGCGTCACCCCGTCCGGCACCGGGCTGCGGCTATCCTTGGGCGGCTACGCCGGCCTGACGGTCGGATGGGTGGAGGGGATCGAGGTCAACATCCTGGGCGCGGTCGCCGGGCTGGACATCCGGTGTCCGGCGGTCAAGCTGCCTGGCCTCGGGCGGCTGGGCCTGCCGCGCACAATGCCGCGCGCCCTGGCGACGCAGCCGTAACGGCCGGGGCCGTTGCCGTCCCGGGCCTTGCGCCCTTGCTGCGACGCGGCGATGCTGTTGCGATGCACACACCGGACCAACACCCCGCCATGGCCGATCCCGCATGAGCATCCACGCCGCCCTGATGCACCGGACCAGCTACCGCTACGACCGTGCGGTGAAGCTCGGCCCGCAGACCATCCGCCTGCGCCCGGCGCCGCAAACCCGGACGCCGATCCTGTCGTACTCGCTGACGGTCCGTCCGGAGCCGCACTTCGTCAACTGGCAGCAGGACCCCCAGGGCAATTTCCTGGCCCGCGTCGTGTTCCCCGAGCCGGTGACGCACTTCGAGGTCACGGTCGATCTCATCGCCGACATGGCCACCATCAACCCGTTCGGCTTCTTCCTGGAGCCGGAGGCGGAGGAATGGCCGTTCCGCTACGACCCGGTGCTGGAGCATGAGCTTGCCCCCTTCCGGCACCTGGACCCGCCCGGCCCGCTGCTTTCCGGCTTATTGGCGGAGGTGCCGCGCACGCCGCGCCGGACCATCGACATGCTGGTCGATCTGAACCGCCGGGTGCGGGACCGCGTGGGCTACATCGTCCGCCTGGAGCCGGGCGTGTGGGACCCGGAGCGCACCCTGTCCGAAGCCCAGGGGTCCTGCCGGGACAGCGCCTGGCTGCTGGTGCACGCGCTGCGCCACCTGGGCTACGCCGCCCGCTTCGTGTCCGGCTACCTGATCCAGCTCGCGCCCGACATCAAGCCGCTGGCCGGGCCGGAGGGGCCGGTTGCCGACTTCACCGACCTGCACGCCTGGGCGGAGGCGTTCCTGCCCGGCGCCGGCTGGATCGGCCTCGATGCCACCTCCGGCCTGCTGGCCGGCGAAGGGCACATCCCGCTTGCCGCCAGCCCCGACCCGACCTCCGCCGCGCCGATCTCCGGCCTGATGGACCCGGCGGAGACGGTGTTCGACGTCGAGATGAAGGTCACCCGCGTCAACGAGGTGCCGCGCGTGACCCGGCCCTACACCGACGCGCAGTGGCAGGCGATCCGGGCCGCAGGCAGCGAGGTGGACCGCGCGCTTGTCGCCGAGGACCTGCGGCTGACCATGGGGGGCGAGCCGACCTTCGTCTCGGTCGATGACGCGGAGGGCAAGGAGTGGACCGTCGATGCGCTCGGTCCCACCAAGCGGCGGGAAGCCGGGCGCCTGCTGCAGCGCCTGTTGCCGCTTTGGGCGCCGGGAGCGGCGGTGCAGTACGGCATCGGCAAGCACTACCCGGGCGAGCAGGTGCCCCGCTGGGCGCTGAACGTGACCTGGCGGCAGGACGGCGAGGAGGTTTGGTCGGACCGCGCGCTGCTCGCGGACCCCGACACGGCGACGGGGGACGCGGACGCGGAGACCGCGCACGAGTTCGCGCTCGCCGTGGCCCGGCGCCTGCGCGTCGATCCCGGGGCCGTGCTGCGCGCCTACGAGGACCAGCCGTACTTCCTGATGCGCGAGGCCCGGATGCCCGCCAACATCGTGGCGGAGGCGGCGGAGTCCCGCGACCCCCTGGAGCGCGCCCGGATCATCCGGGTGTTCAACCAGGGGCTGGACCAGCCGGTCGGCAGCGTGCTGCCGCTGCGCCGGGCCGGACGGCGCGGGGCGCGGCATTGGGCGACGGAGCGCTGGGAGTTGCGGGAGGGCAAGCTGTTCCTGGTGCAGGGCGACGCCTCCATCGGCGTCCGCCTGCCGTTGAACAGCCTGCCCTGGGTCGATCCCTCGGAGATCGAGGAGGAGCCGGAGCCTGATCCGTTCGAGGAGCAGGGGCCGCTTCCGACCCGCGAGGACATGCTGGCCGCCGCGGGCGACGGCCGCCCCAGTGATGGCCACTCTGGGCGCGGCATCCGCATCGCCATGACGGCGCAGGCGCGCGGCGGGCTGCTCTACCTTTATCTGCCGCCGCTGCCTGCGGCCGAGGACTGGCTGGCGCTGGTCGCCGCCATCGAGGCGACCGCCGCCGACCTCGGCTGCCCGGTGGTGCTGGAAGGCTACAAGCCGCCCTTCGACCGCCGGCTGCTGACGTTCTCCATCACTCCCGATCCCGGCGTCATGGAGGTCAACATCCACCCGGCGCGAAGCTGGGACGAGCTGGTGGCGCGCACCGAGCAGCTTTACGAGCAGGCGCGGCACGTCGGCCTCACCGCCGAGAAGTTCATGGTCGATGGCCGCCACGTCGGCACCGGCGGCGGCAACCACGTCGTCATGGGCGCGATGACGCCGGAAGACAGCCCGTTCCTGCGCCGCCCGGACCTGCTGAAGTCGCTGCTCGGCTTCTGGCACAACCACCCGAGCCTGTCCTACCTGTTCAGCGGCCTGTTCATCGGCCCGATGAGCCAGCACCCCCGCATCGACGAGGCCCGGCAGGACGCGCTGCGCGAGCTGGAGATTTCCTTCCAGCACATCCGCCCGGGCCTTGAGCCGAAGCCGTGGCAGGTGGACCGGATGCTGCGCAACATCCTGACCGACATGACCGGCAACACCCACCGGACCGAGTTCTGCATCGACAAGCTGTACTCGCCCGACAGTTCCTCCGGACGCCTCGGCCTCGTCGAGTTCCGCGCCTTCGAGATGCCGCCGCACGCGCGCATGTCGGTGGCGCAGATGCTGCTGATGCGGGCCGCGGTCGCGGCCTTCTGGCGCTTCCCGTACGAGCGGCGGCTGGTGCGCTGGGGCACCCGGGTGCATGACGACTTCATGCTGCCGCACTTCGTCTGGCAGGACCTGCTGGACGCGCTGGAGGAGCTGTCGTCCTACGGCACCAAGCTCGACCCGGCCTGGTACGTGCCCCATTTCGAGTTCCGGTTCCCCGTGATCGGCGAGGTGGCGGCGCATGGCGCCACCGTCGAGCTGCGCCACGCGCTGGAACCCTGGCACGCGCTGGGGGAGACCGCGGGCGTCGGCGGCACGGTGCGCTACGTCGATAGCTCCGTGGAGCGGGTGCAGGCGCGCGTGACCGGCTGGGAGGCCGAGCGGTTCGTGCTGGCCTGCAACGGCGCCGCGGTGCCGCTCAGCCCGACCGGCACGGAAGGCGAGTTCGTGGGCGGCGTGCGGTTCAAGGCCTGGGAGCCGGCGGCGGCGCTGCATCCCAACATCCCGGCGCAGGTGCCGCTGGTGTTCGACGTGTATGACCGCTGGACCGGGCGCTCGCTCGGCGGCATGTCGCACCACGTCGCCCACCCCGGCGGGCGCAGCTACGACACCTTCCCGGTCAACGCCAACGAGGCGGAAGCCCGGCGCCGCGCCCGCTTCCTGCCCATCGGCCACACGCCGGGTCCGATGGAGGAGCCTGTCGTCAGCGTGTCGCCGGAGCATCCGCGGACTCTCGACCTGCGCGCCGTCGCGTGATCGAGAGCCTGCCGCTCGGCGGCACGGCGCCGGGGACGGCGCAGACGCTGACCGTGCGGCGGTTCGGCCGCCGGGGCGCGCGGCCGAAGGTGTATGTGCAGGCCGGGGTGCACGCGGACGAGCCGCCGGGAATGCTCGTGGCGCACCACCTGGTCGGGCGGTTGCAGGCCGAGGCCGATGCGGGCCGGATCGTGGGCGAGGTCGTCGTGGTGCCGGTGGCGAACCCGGTCGGCCTGGCGCAGCGGGTGATGGGTGGGCTGCTCGGGCGGTTCGACCTGGCGGACGGGATCAACTTCAACCGCTGGTATCCCGCCCTGGCCGACGCCGCGGCGCAGGCGGTGTCCGACCGGCTGACCGACGATCCCGCCGGCAACGTGGCGGTCATCCGCGCGGCGCTGCTCCATGCCAACGCCGCGTCGGATGCGGCCACTCCGGCGCAGCACCTGAAGCGCCTGCTGCTCGGGCTGGCGCTCGACGCCGACCTGGTGCTCGACCTGCATTGCGAGAACGAGGGCGCGGTGCACCTCTATACGTTGACGCCGCTGGCGGACCGGGTGGGGCCGCTGGCGGCGCTGCTCGGCGCCCGGGCGCTGCTGCTGGCGTCCGAGTCCGGCGGGCATCCGTTCGACGAGGCGTGCAGCGCTCCCTGGCTCGCATTGCAGAACCGTTTTCCGGCGCACCCGATCCCGCTGGCCTGCTGCGCCGTCACGGTGGAGCTGCGGGGGGAGGCCGACGTGAGCCACGCGCTGGCCGAGGCCGATGCGGGCGCGCTGCTGGGGGCGATGGTGCTCGCCGGCGCCATCGACGGCCCGGCGCCCGCGCTGCCGCCGGCACTTTGCCTACCGACGAACCTGGCCGACGCGGAGGTGCTGTACGCCCCCATGCCGGGCGTGCTGGTGCTGCACCGGGCGGTGGGGGACCGCATCGTGCCGGGCGACTTGGTGGCCGAGGTCATCGACCCCGTCTCCGGCACCGTGTCGCCGTTGCGCGCCCGCTACGCTGGGGTGCTGTTCGCCCGGGAGTCCGTGCGCTTCGCCGCGGCCGGACGCAGCGTCGCCAAGATCGCCGGCACCGAGGCCCGCCGCTCCGGGCGGCTGCTTGGCGCCTGACACGCCAAATGCTTCTTGATCCCGTGGGTGCGCGGGTCCAAGCTGGCCTGGCACGTTCGGATGGGCCGGCCACCTTCGTCGGCAAACCCGGAAAGGCCCATGATGCCGTTCCAACGCGCCATCGCGATCATCGGTGCAGCCGCCTTGGCTTTCGGCGCCGTGACCGCATCGGAGTTGCGGACGTTGCCGGAGGATGCGCCGAACCCTCCGCCGCCGGCGCCTTCCGTCTCGACGGCCCCGCGACGGCCGTACGGCTCCGGTTCGGAGCAGCGGCGAGCGCCTTTGGATCGCCTTCTGGCACGACCGTTGTTCAGCGAAGGCCGCCGCCCCGCGGCGGACGCGCCGCCCGCTGCTTCGGGCGCCGACCTGCCACGCTTGGCCGGCGTGCTGGTCAGCCCTCAGGCGCGAAGCGCGATCTTCGCCCCGGACGCTGACGGCAAGCCGGTCGTGGTGGGGGTGGGCGGCAGCGTCAGCGCGTTCCGGGTGCTGGCGATCGAGGCCGGGCAGGTCACGATGGCTGGCGCCCGGGGCAGCACGCGCGTGCTTCGGCCCGGTTCCGACCCGAGGCAATCCTTGGTTGACGCCCCCGTCCCGCGCAACGGGGCGAGCGACGCCGTGGCGCGCCGGCGGCCAAGACCGCCTGTGGTCACGCTCAGTGCACCGCCCCAGGCGCAGCAGACGCCGCCACGTTGAAGGGCAGGGTTTCCCGGCCCGCGCCATGTCCGAACCCGGCTGGCAAGGCCACGACGGCGCACCGGGCGGACG
>CAXUIQ010000188.1:0-7516 GCA_964250815.1 uncultured Acetobacteraceae bacterium | reverse complement strand
CGGTGGTCTGGGCGAACACCGGCGGCTCCAAGGCGTGGCACGTGAGCGGCGACAAGTTCTACGGTCGCACGAAGCGCGGCGCCTACATGTGCCGCCAGGCGGCGCAGCAGGCGGGCTACCACCCGTCCGGCGAAGCCGCCCGTGCGCAGGGCACAGGCAGCCGGACGCAGTGACGATTGCGCCCAGGCTGGATGCCGGAAGCGGGCAATCCTTCGAACCTTCGCTGGCCCATCGACAGCCTTGACGGGCGGTGCGTCGTCAGGCGGCCTGTTGCCGTTCCCCGCGCAGCACGACGGCCAGGCGCCGCACGCCCACGACCTGCCGCAGGTTGCCCTCGACCAGGTGCGCCGCTTCCGACGGCATCGCGTCCATCCCGATCTCGACCAGGACCACCGCGCCCTGGCGCCGGACGCGCAGATGGTCCGGAAGGAGGGAGCGCCGGGCAAAGGGGGCGAGGAGGCGCGGCAGCAGGCCGGCGTCGGCGTCGGCCGTCAATTCGTAGCGCACGGAGCGGCACGGGGGATCGTGGGGCAGCGGCATCATGGGGGCACCTATGGCAAAGGACGGGGCGGAACAGCGGACCCGGCTGCCAAGCCCCAGCGCGCGGCGCCGGCCCGGCTAGACAGCCGGGGAGCTAATTCGCGTGTCCTGGACCCGATGGTGCATGGCGATGATATAGTGCCCCTATGCGGGCTGCGCCAGTCCTGTTGTCGCCGGCCCGGCGCGGGAATGGCGGCGGGACGCGGCTGCGCCAGCGCGCGGGACCTCTCTATGCCGGGGCGTGCTCCTCGCCGAAGAACGCCAGGAGCTTCTCCGCAAGCGCCGCCGGCTGCTCGTCGGCGAGGAAGTGCCCGCACTCCTCCATCACGCCGCCCTGGACGTCCTCCGCGACGCGCTGCATCGACTGCAAAGGCTCCAGCCCGCGCCCGAACGCCTTGTCGCCGCCCAGCGCCAGCACGGGCATCCGGAGCTTGCCGCCTTGGGCGAGCAGGGCCTTGTTGTCCTCCGCGTCGCGCGGCAGGGCGCGGTAGTATTCCAGCATGGCGCGGAACCCGCCAAAGGTCCGGTAGCTGCGGAGGAACTCCTCCCGGTCTGCCGGCGCGATGGCGTTCGGCCGGTGGGCGTAGTTCTCCAGCAGCCAGCCCAGCACCAGCTCCTCGCGCCCGGCGCACAGGGCTTCCGGCAGGTCGAGCGTGCGGAAGAGGGCGTGGTGCCAGCGGCGCCCGCCCTGCGAGAAGTCGGCGCCGTCGCCCGGGATCACCACGTCGAGGATCGCGAGCCGGCGCACCGCCTCCGGGTGCTGGGCCGCGAGCGAGAAGGCGACCGGCCCGCCCCAGTCATGGCCCACCAGGAAGAACCGCTCCACCCCGAGATGCCGGCTGAGCAGCAGCCAGATGTCGTTCGCGACCGTCTTCTTGTCGTAGCCGCCCGCCGGGCGGGACGAGGCGCCAAGGCCGCGCAGGTCGGGCGCGACCACCCGGTGGCGCCCGGCGAGCCGGGGCATGACGTGGCGCCACTCGTGCGAGGTTTGGGGAACCCCGTGCAGCAGCACGACCGGTTCGCCTTGCCCGGCCAGGAGGTAGTGCAGCGCGACACCGTCAAGGTCTGCGAAGTGGCTCGTCGTTGTGGTCATCCCGGCGTGCTCCCTTGTCTTGCTTTGCCTGGCCTAGCCGAGCGCGCCGGCCGCCGCTTCGAGCAGCGACCACGCCTCGTCGCCGAAGCGCTTGCGCCATTCCTTGTAGAACCCGGACGCGGCCAGGCGGGCGCGGAACGCCTCGTTGTCCACCGCGTGGAACTCCAGGCCGCGGGCTTCCAGGGTGGATTGCAGGCTGGCGTTCATGGCCTCCGTCTCGGCGCGCTGGCGGAGCGCCTCCTCGTTGATGTTGCGCTCCACGGCCTCGCGCAGGTCTGCCGGGAGGCCGTCCCAAGCGCGACGGTTGGCGAGCACCCAGAACCCGTCCCACATGTGGTTGGTCAGGGAGCAGTGCTTCTGCACCTCGTACATCTTGTCCACGAGAAGGCCGACCAAGGGCTGCTCCAGCCCGTCGGCGATCCGGGTCTGCATCGCCATGTAGGTTTCGGCCCAGGGGATCGACACGGGCGAGGCGCCGAAGGACCGGAACATGGACGTCCACAGCGGGCTGGGCGGCACGCGGATCCTGAAGCCGTTGAAGTCGTCCGGCACCCGGATCGGCCTGGTGGACGAGGTGGTCTGGCGGAAGCCGTGGTTCCAGGACTTCTCCATGCAGACGATGCCGGCCTTTCGGAAGGCGTCGCGCACGTGCCGGCCCAAAGCGCCGTCCGTCGCGTCCCAGACCTTGGCGTAGCTCGGGAACGCGAAGCCGACGCCGGTGATGGAGGCGACCGGCACCAGGGTGCCCATCAGCACGCCGGTCTGGGCGAACAGCTCCAGCGCGCCCGACCGCAGTTGGCTCAGCATGTCGGCGTCGGAGCCGAGCTGGTTCTTCGGGAACAGCTCGATCAGGACCCGGCCGCCGGTGTCCTCGGCGACGCGGTCGCGCACCCGGGCCATGCCGGTGTTGAGCGGATGGTCGGCGGAGACGATGTTGCCGAACTTGAGCCGGTAGGGGGGTTCCGCGGCCCGTGCGATCCAAGGCGATGCCGCACCGGCCAGCCCGGCCCCCACAAGCGCGCGGCGCGAGATGCCAGCCATAGGACGTCCTCCCCCCAGGGTCGGGCGCGGCGCCGCGGGGACAGCGCCGAGCGCGCACGCGCCACGTTTTCCTGTTGTTTAAGGCCATGTTGTTCTTGCCTTCAACAGCAAATGGCACGCGCTTGCTGCCCGGCATTCTGCTGCACAAAGTCAAAGTGACGGCGCTGGGAAGGGCCGGGCAGCGGTGGCGTGGTCCGGACCCCTTGGCGCAGCGTGAACCCCGCGCCGGACGCCTGCGCGCTTGCGGCCTGCGATGGACGACCTGCGCCGCCCCCGCGTAGGGTGGCAGGCAGCCGGCCCGCCGAGCCGCGCGACAGGAGGACGCGATGACCACGCATGGCCGGGTCGTGTCCACGAAGATGGACGAGGTGGTGTTCGGCACCCTAGCCGCCGAGGCGGTCGCCGCCCTGGCCGGGCGCGCCGGCGCGTCCCGGGTGTTCGTGATGGCGAGCGGCACGCTCCACCGCGACACGGACGAGATCGGCCGCATCCGGGCCGCCCTCGGCCCGCGCTGCGACGCCGTGTTCGACCGTGTGCCCGCCCACACCCCCCGCGGCGCGGTGGCGGAGGCGAGCAGGCAGGCCCGTGACGCCGGGGCGGACCTGCGATGCGCACGCCCTGGGGCCCCCGCAACCCCCGCCGCATAGACGGCCCGGCGCAGGTGCGGGAAATCCTGGAGCTGGCGGCCTGATCCTTGGCCCGCGTGCGGCACGGACAGCGGCTCCAAGAGCAAGGCTGCCGCGGGCGCCGGCGCCGCGGCCCCGTGTTCCCGGCCGCCGCCCATGCCGCCCGGCCCAGCGCGGGTCCAGGGTGCGGCGGGTGCGAAGCCCGGCTCCAAGCGGCGTCCCCGTCCGGCTCATGCCGGTGACGAGGTTTACGCCCTGTTGCTTGCACCTTTCCGTGCGGCCTCGTGGCTTGGCTGCCCGTCCATGGGCACCCCCGGTTCCATCCTTGCCTGCCAACCCTCGTGGAGCCTCAGCCCTCATGAAGCCAAGGATGACCCAAGCCGGGCCGGACACCCGTGGACCGGACCGGTCTGGCCCGGACGGTTGCGGCGCGGGGTCCTCCGCCGCCGCCGGGCCGGGGCATGGGGGCCAGCGCCCCATGCCCGCCGCGCGCGCGCCCACCGCCGTGCCCGCGACCACGCGCTTCGCTCCCAGCCCCACCGGCCTGCTGCACCTCGGCCACGCCCGCTCCGCGCTGGCGGCATGGCGCCGGGCGCGGGAAACGGGCGGGCGCTTCCTGCTGCGCTTGGAGGACATAGACCCCGGGCGGTGCCGCCCCGGATACGCGGCGGCGATCCAGGAGGACCTGGCCTGGCTCGGCCTTCGTTGGGACGGCCCGGTGCGCGTGCAGTCCCGGCACCTTCCGGAATACCGGGCGGTGTTGGACGGCCTGGCGGCGCGCGGGCTGCTCTATCCCTGCTTCTGCACCCGGGCCGACATCCTGCGCGAAGTGGAGGGCGCCGCCTCCGCCCCGCACGGGCCGGACGGGGCGCCGCTCTACCCCGGCACCTGCCGCGCCTTGCCAGCAGGCGAGCGCGCCCGCCGCGGCCCGGCGGGCGAGCGGCATGCGCTGCGGCTGGACATGGCGCGGGCGCTGGCGGCGGCGCCGGGTCCGCTGTCCTACGAGGAGGAGGGCGAGGGCGCCGTGCCGTGCCGCCCCGAGCGGTTCGGCGACGCCGTGCTGGCGCGCAAGGACGCGCCGGCCAGCTACCACCTTTGCGTCACGCACGACGACGCGGCGCAGGGGGTGACGGCCGTGACGCGCGGGGAGGACCTGCGCCCGGCAACGGAGCTGCACCGGCTCTTGCAGGCGCTCATGGGCTGGCCCGCGCCGCGCTACGCGCACCACGCCTTGCTGACGGACGCGGCGGGGCGGCGGCTGAGCAAGCGGGACGGGGCGCCGAGCCTGCGCGCGCTGCGGGAGCAGGGGGCGACGCCGGCGCAGGTGCGGGCGATGGCGGAGGGCGGCCCGGGCTGACCGCGGCCACGGAAGCGGTCTGCCCTTTGCCTGCCCGAGCCAGGGCCGCGCCTTGCGCCGCGCCGGCTTGGCCCGGAAAGCCTGGCGTCAAGGGCGGCCCTGGGGAGGCCGGAGGAGAAGCCGGACAAGGAGGCCCGCATGGGCACCGTCGGCATCAGCGTCGAAGCTTGCGAAACCGCCGCTGCGGCCTGCGCGGGTTCGCCGGACCAAGCCAAGCCGGGCGCAGCGCTTCTTACCGGCGGGCGCACCCGGCACGCTGCTTCCGACACCGGCTTCGGGCGACTGCCTGCCGGGCCGGGCCGGCGCCGGGCCGGCCCCCCGGCACGCCTGCATGGAGGCGGTCGGCAACCGGGGCCTGGATCGCGCCGGCTTCCTGCACGGCCGCGGCTTCTTCCACCTACAGCAACCAGGCCGAGACCCGGGCCAACGTGCGGGCCTGCACGACGGTCCCGAGCGTGCGGAAAATCCTGGTGCCGGCCTACTCCGCCATCGCCTCGCCGGAGCCGCCGAACTCGGCGGGAAAGTCCTTCAGCTTGGGCAAGCCGTCGCGCATCGGCAGCACCGTCTCGGCATAGTTGACGTGAACCTGCGGCGCGAAGGCGAGGCCCGGGATGGTCGCGGCGTAAACGTCGATCATCCCCAACGGGGGATGCACGGTCATCAGGTGGCCGCCGCACAGCCGGCAGTACTGGCGATGGCTCATCTCCGTCTTGTTGAACGTCGCGATGTTCTCGGCCCCCTTGGTGACCTCCACCGCGTCGGTGGGCCAGAGCGAGAACGCATTGACCGGGCCGGCCGACCAGGACCGGCACGACCGGCAATGGCAATACCCCATGGCATTGGGTTCGCCGCTCACCCGAAGCTCCACAGCGCCGCAGAAGCACGCTCCGGAATAAGGACCGCTCATGTTTTTCCTCCCTTGTCGTTCGGCATCAAGCCAGCAGTGTCGTCCGTTTCCGCCCGGGCGCAAGCGGAATAGGACGGCTCAACCCTCAACGACACCCACGACCGCCCCGCCCCGCCCCGCATCGCCACGACCCGCCGCACGAACCGGGCCACGTCGGGCACCGCATAGTCCACCGTCAGCTCGACCACGCGCTCCCCGGCCTTGCGCCCCTGGGCGCGCCACCGGGCATAGGGGTACTCGGCAATCGGCAGGAAGGTGCCGCGCCCCCGCTTGCTGGCCGTGCTGGGGAACGGCTTGGTCGTGCCGCTGTTGATCGGCGACAGCCGGATGGCGGGCCGGTGGGCCGCGATCAGCGCCGTGGTGTCGAGTTCGAGCACGTCGTGTTCGAGTTCCCGGTACGGACGGGCGTTCAGCAGGCGCAGCAGCCGTTCGCGCGTCAGCCAGAAGTAAACCTTGCGGTTCAGGCAGCGGTACCAGTCCTCCGGCGTCAGCCCGTCCAGCAGGCACATGCGCAGCCCGGCGTCGTCCATCGGCTTCTGGTCGCGGATCACCGCCGGAGGCAGCGCCGGGTGCTCGACCGTGACGCCCTCCGGACGGCGGCGGCCCTCGATGGCCTCGCGGCGGGGACCCTGGATTTCGTATAAATCCAGCAGCGCCGAGGTGCTGAGCAGCCCATGTTGCCGGATCGAGGGCCAGCTCCCGCGCTCCGCCATGTGGAACAGCGTGGGGCAGTCCCGGACCAGCTCCGCAAGCTCGGCCTCCGTCACCCGGCGCCGACCAGGCCGCGGGCGAAGTCCATCGCCTCGAACGGGCGCAGGTCGCCGGCCTGCTCGCCCACGCCCACCGCGTGCACCGGCAGGCCGAACGCCTGGGCCAGCGCCACCACGATGCCGCCGCGGGCGCTGCCGTCGAGCTTGGTGACGACCAGGCCCGTCACCGCCACCAGGTCGCTGAACACCCGCACCTGCTCCACCGCGTTCTGCCCGGTGGTGGCGTCCAGCACCAGCAGCACGGAATGCGGCGCGCTCGGGTCCTGCTTCTGCAGCACGCGGATGATCTTCGCCAGCTCCTCCATCAGCGCGGCCTTGTTGTGCAGCCGCCCGGCGGTGTCGATCAGCAGCACGTCGGCGCCCTCCGCCTTGGCGCGGGTCAGCGCGTCGAAGGCGAGGCCGGCGGCGTCCGCCTTGGGCGGGCCGCTGACCACGGGAGCGCCGGTGCGGGTGCCCCAGACCTGCAACTGCTCGACCGCCGCGGCGCGGAAGGTGTCGCCTGCGACCAGGATCGGGCGCAGGCCCTGCTGCTGGTACAGCAGGGCGAGCTTGCCGATGGTGGTCGTCTTGCCCGTCCCGTTCACGCCGACCACCAGCACCACGTGCGGGCGCAGCGCCCGGTCGATCTCCAGCGGCTGCGCCACGGGCGCCAGGATCGCGGCGATCTCCTCCGCGAGCGCCTGCTTCACCTCCTCGTCCGTCACGTCGCGGCCGAACCTGCTGCGGCGGAACGCGGCGATGATCTCCGCCGCCGCGGCGGGGCCGAGGTCGGCGGCGATCAGCAGCTCCTCCAGCTCCTCCAGCGCCGCGTCGTCGAGCTTGCGCCGGGTGAAGGCGGCGGACAGCCCGGTGGTCAGCTTCTGCGTGCTGCGGGTCAGGCCTTCCTTGAGGCGGTTGAAGAAGCCGAGCGCCATGCGGGTGTTCCCTGTGGATGCGGCTACAAGCCGGCGGCGTGCAGCCCGGTTGCGTCGGCGCCCGCGACGCGGACCTCCAGCAAGGCGCCGGGCGGGGCCGCCTCCGCCAGCCGGATCGGGGCGAAGTGCTCGGTGTGGCCGCGTCCGCCGCGCTCGGCGACGACCTCCACCGTGCGCCCGACCAGCCCGGCGTGGAACGCGGCGGCGTGCGGCAGGGCGGCGGCGCGGAGCCGGGTCGTGCTGGCCTCGTCGTAGGCCAGGGTCGGGT
>CAXUIQ010000187.1:0-7566 GCA_964250815.1 uncultured Acetobacteraceae bacterium | reverse complement strand
GGGATCACCCCGGAGGTCTTGCCGTTCTGCCCGACCTTCTCGCCGATGGAGCGCAGGTTGCCCCAGTAGGAGCCGATGCCGCCGCCCTTGGACGCCAGCCACACGTTCTCGTTCCACAGGCCGACGATGCCATCCAGGCTGTCCGACGCCTCGTTCAGGAAGCATGAGATCGGCAGGCCGCGCGTGGTGCCGCCGTTGGACAGCACCGGGGTCGCCGGCATGAACCACATCTGGCTCACGTAGTCGTAGATGCGCTGGGCATGCGCCGGGTCGTCGCCGTAGTAGCTGGCGACGCGGGCGAACAGGTCCTGGTAGCTCTCGCCCGGCATCAGGTAGCGGTCGTCGAGCGTCGCGCGCCCGAAATCCGTCAGCAACCGGTCCCGCGACCGGTCCACCCGCACCTGATGGCGGCCCTGCATCTGCACTGCGTCAAGCACGGCGGACACTCCTGCGTTGTTCGGCTTCGGATTCGCAGGCTACAACATCTAGCTGCGGATTCGCAACGCGGACCACTAAGTGTGGTGTTCGTGCGCCCGAAGGAGAACACGCAACCGTGAAGGCCACGCCAGGGTCTCGGCGGCCGCCGCGGCCCCCCGAAACGTCCGCCGCGGCGCCGGCCCCCCCGCGCCCGCCCCCCGGGGGGGGCCCGCCCCCCCCCCCCCCCCCCCCCGGCGACTCGGGCGCGCAGCCGCGCCAGTGTTTCAGGCGGCGGCGAGCCAGTCCATCGCCGCGTCCACGCCGCCCTTGCCGTGCGGCACGCCGTTGATGCGCAGGCTCATCTCCACGGCGCCGAGCGTGCCCAGCACCATCGGCTCGTTCAGGTCGCCCATGTGCCCGATCCGCAACACCGTGCCCCCGAGCCGGCCCAGGCCGCCGCCGGTCGAGAGGTTGAACCGGTCCAGCGCCGTGCGCCGCACGGCGTCGGCGTTGAAGCCCTCCGGCATCAGGACGGTCGTGATGCTGTCCGACAGGCGGGCCGGGTCGAGGCAGTAGAGCTGCGGCCCGTCGTTGCCGGACCAGACGCGCACGGCCCGGCGGGTGGCTTCCGCCAGGCGGTGGTGGCGGGCCACGACCTGCGCCAACCCCTCCTGCTCGATCAGCCGCAGGCTTTCGCGCAGGCCGTAGAATATGGCGGTGGGGATGGTGCCGACGAAGCTGCGGGACGGGCGGCCGAGCATCACCGTCCAGTCGAAGTAATGGCGCGGCAGCTGGGCGGCCGCGTGCGCCTGCATCGCCTTGGGCGACGCCGCGGTGAAGCTGAACCCGACCGGCAGCATCAGGCCCTTCTGGCTGCCGCCCACCACGGCGTCGATGCCCCATTGCTCCATGTGGAACTCAAGCGAGCCGAGGGAGGAGATGGTATCGACCAGCAGCAGCGCCGGGTGGCCGGCTGCGTCGATGGCGCCGCGGATCGCGGGCAGCGGCATCGCAAGGCCCGTCGAGGTCTCGTTGTGGACGGCCAGCACGGCCTTGATCGCGTGCCCGGCGTCGGCCCGCAGCGCCGCCGAGACCGCCTCCGGATCGACGCCGCGCCGCCAGTCCGCCGCCACGGTCTGCACCTGCAGGCCGAACTTCTGCGCCATGGTGGCCCAGCCCTCGCTGAACCAGCCGGATTCGAGGATCAGCACGGTGTCGCCGGGTGACAGGAGGTTGACCAGCGTCGCTTCCCACGCGCCGTGGCCGGACGCCGTGTAGATGAACACCTCCCCGGACGTGCCCAGCACCCGCTTCAGCCCGGCCACGGCCAGGTCGAACACCTCCATGAACTCGGGGTCCAGGAAGTCGAGCGAGGGGCGGTCCATCGCGCGCAGGACCGAGTCCGGAATGTTGGTCGGCCCCGGGTTGGCAAAGAAGTGGCGGCCGGTCTTCCTGGTCATCGTTGTCGTTTCCAATCAATTATTCAAGGGTCGATCCACGTGCAGCCGTCGGCATGGACCGCTTCGCCATTGCGATGAGCGCCTGACCCGGCAACCCCGGGGCAAGGAGCATGGTCGAGGGAGCCTTGGCCACGAGGATGGCTCGGAGCCGCGGGAAAGCTAGGTCAATCCTCGCCGGTGCGAGACAACAAATTTCATTGCCCGCGTTTGGCCGGCAGCAGCCTTGGGCGCTGCGGAAGCGCCTTGATGCACGGCTCAGGGCAGTACGCGCCGAAGCTTCTCAGAAGCCTGGGTTTGTGCGAACGCCTCGGTGGCAGGGAGCGCAAGCATCAGCACGCCGCCGACGTCACGGAGCGCGAGCCGAAACCGGCGCTGAATGCGGACGCGGCTACCGGTGAGGGCAAGCCGCTACGGCCACCCAGAGCAGCCTCGATCCCTTACTTCAATAACTGATCCCTTGGCCGGATCGACATCCATCAGCAGATCGAAGATCTCGAAGTGAGGATGCGAGCCATATACTCGAAGAACCATCGCCTTGTAATCCTCCCCATGCCATCGAGCAGCAGCTTCTCTGGAGGGCCAGATGTAGACTCCTCCACCAAGGCAGCGCGCCTCGTCAAAGTGGTAGTACTTGTGGATCAAGTCCGGATTTTCCGCCCACTTTCCGGCGGTCGTTCGATACAACTCGATGGCGTCTTGCCGCCTCATGCCTTCGGCTAGAGGGATGGTGACGATCTCTACAATCATGGGACGTCCTCCGATCAGCATACCCCCCGTCGCTGGCTGTATAGCACGCCCACCTGAGGGCGGTCAGTCCGCTTCAGCCCCGCCTCTCTGCCTCGCGCTTGACTGTGCTGACGCCCACGCCCGCCATCCGGGCTGTCCCAATGGCACGGAGCGTGAGCACACTGCGCTGATTGCGAGCACGCGGGCAGGAAGCGCGAGCACCAGCACGCCGCCGCTGTCGGCAAGCGTGAGCCGAAACCGGCGCCGAATGCGGGCACGGTCGCCGATGGAGGCAAGCCGCTACAGCTTTCAAGTCATTCCCACTCGATCGTGCCGGGGGGCTTGCTGGTGATGTCGTAGGTCACGCGGTTGATGCCGCGGACCTCGTTTACGATGCGGGTCGCGGTGCGCGCGAGGAACGCCATGTCGAACGGATAGACCTCCGCCGTCATGCCGTCCACGCTGGCGACGGCGCGCAGCGCGCAGGCGTTGTCGTAGGTGCGGCCGTCGCCCATCACCCCCACGGTGCGCACCGGCAGCAGCACGGCGAAGGCCTGCCAGATCGCGTCGTACAACCCGGCGGCGCGGATCTCCTCCAGGAACACCGCGTCGGCCCGGCGCAGGATGTCGAGCCGCTCCCGGGTCACCGCACCGGGGATGCGGATCGCGAGGCCCGGCCCGGGAAACGGGTGGCGGCCCACGATGTGCTCGGGCACTCCGAGTTCCCGGCCCAGCGCGCGCACCTCGTCCTTGAACAGCTCCCGCAGCGGCTCGACCAGCTTCATGCGCATCCGCTCCGGCAGGCCGCCGACGTTGTGGTGCGACTTGATGGTGACGCTCGGGCCGCCGTGGGCGCTGATGCTCTCGATCACGTCGGGATACAGGGTGCCCTGCGCCAGGAAGTCGGCGCCGCCGATGCGGGCGGCCTCCTCTTCGAACACCTCGATGAACACGCGGCCGATCGCCTTGCGCTTGGCCTCGGGATCGGTCACGCCGTCGAGCTGCGACAGGAAAAGCTCGCTCGCGTCGCGATGCACGAGCTTGATGTTGAATCGGTCGCGGAAGGTCCGCACGACCTCCTCCGCCTCGCCCTGCCGCAGCAGGCCGCTATCGACGAAGATGCAGGTCAGTTGGTCGCCCACCGCCTCGTGGATCAGCGCGGCGGCGACCGAGCTGTCCACCCCGCCGGACAGGCCGCAGATGACCCGGCCGGCTCCGACCTGGGCGCGGACGCGAGCCATCTGCGCGTCGCGGAAGCCCGCCATGCTCCAACCGCCCGATAGCCCGGCGACGCGATGGGTGAAGTTGCGCAGCAACTGCCGGCCGTGCGGGGTGTGCACGACCTCCGGATGGAACATGGTGCCGTAGTACCGGCGGTCGTCGTCGGCGATCACGGCGAACGGCGCGCCCTCGCTTCGCGCGACCACGCGGAAGCCGGGTGGCAAGCGGGTGACGCGGTCGCCGTGGCTCATCCACACCTGCTCGCGGGCGCCGGGCGGCCAGATGCCCTGGAACAGCGCGCAGTCGTCCGTAACCTCCGCCACGGCGGCGCCGAACTCGTGGTGGTCGCTGATGCTGACCTCGCCGCCCAGTTGCGCGCACATGGCTTGCTGGCCGTAGCAGATGCCAAGCACCGGGAGGCCCGAGTCGAACACCACCTGCGGCACGCGAGGGCTGGCACCCTGCGTCACGCTGGCCGGGCCGCCCGACAGGATGAAGGCGCGGGCGCCGAAGGCGGCGAGGCGCTCGGGCGCGGCGTCGGCCGGAAAAATCTCGCAATACACCCCGGATTCGCGCACGCGGCGGGCGATCAACTGGGTGAACTGGCTGCCGAAGTCGAGGATCAGCACCCGGTCCCGGGCCGGGACCGCAGGAGCGGGCTGGGTCATCCCTGCGGCGCCCAGGCGAGCAGCGGGTCGAGCGGGTCCCACACGAAGGCCACCTGCGGGATCGCCACGCCCGCCACCCGCGTGTCCGACTCGGCCGCCTGGCGCCCGCCCAGGCGCTGGTAGAACCAGCGGCTGGGATTGTCGCGCAGCACCCAGAGGAAGGCGCTGCGGCAGCCGGCCGCCTTGAGGTGCGCGGCGCCCGCCGCCAGCAGCCGCCGGCCCAGCCCGTGCTCCCGCCAGTCGTCGAGGACATACAGCGTCTGCACCTCGCCGTCCGCCAGTCCGCGCGTGCGGGGCCGGCCCACGGTGACGAAGCCCACCACCCCGGCGGACGCGCCGGGCCGCGCTGCGATGGCGACATAGACGCCGTGGCCGGCCCGGATCGATGCGTCGTATTGCGCGGCGTGGCGCGGCATCGACAGCCCCGTGAGGTATCCGCTCGGCAGGATGCCGGCGTAGGCGTTGCGCCAGGCTGTGACGTGGACCGCCCCGATGGACGGGGCATCGGCGAGGAAGGCGCGGCGCACCCGGATCATGCGGCGCGCTCCAGCACCGCTGCGAAGAAGCCGTCCGTGCCGTGGCGCAGCGGGGTCAGCGACAAAAACGGCCCCGGGCCGGGCGGCGGGTCCGGCAGGGGCCAGGCAGCCGGGAGCGGCACGACGGCGAAGCCCGGGGTGCGGGCGAGAAAGTTGTCCACCTGGGCCTCGTTTTCCTCGGTCAGAAGGGAGCAGGTCGCATAGATAAGCCGTCCGCCGGGCCGCACCAACCGGGCCGCGTCGTCCATGATCGCCGCCTGCTTCGGCACAAGCTCCTCCAGGTCGAGTGGGCGCAGGCGCAGCCGGGCATCCGGGTTGCGGCGCCAGGTGCCGGTGCCGGTGCAGGGGGCATCGACCAGCACGCGGTCGAACGCGCCGGCCCGCCGCTTGGCCCACTTGTCCCCCGGTGCGACCAGATGCCGCTCCGCGTTGTGCACCCCCGCCCGGCGCAGCCGCCGCACCGCGCCGTCCAGCCGCGGGGTGGACACGTCGCAGGCGATCAGGTGGCCGCGATTGCCCATCAGCATGGCCAGCGCCAGCGTCTTGCCGCCCGCGCCCGCGCACCAATCGACCACGCGCATCTCGGGCGCAGCGCCCACCAACGCCGCAACGATCTGGCTGCCCTCGTCCTGGATCTCCACCAAGCCGCCCTGGAACGCCGGGCCGGCCGTCACCGCGCGCCGTCCGTCAATGCGCAAACCCCAGGGCGAGAGCGGCGTCGGCTCGCTGTCCAGCCCCTCGGCCAGCAGGGCGGCGCGCGCCTCCTCCCGCGTCGCCTTCAGGATGTTCGCCCGCAGGTCGAGCGGCGCCGGGTCGAGGGTCGCGGCCATCTCGGGGGCCAGCCGGTCGCCGAAGCGGGCTTGCAGGTGCGGCAGCAGCCAGTCGGGAACTTCGAGCGCCACGGCTTCCGGCATCTCCGGGTGGTGCAGCGTGCGGCCTTCCAGCGCGCGGGCGGCATCGGCTTCGATCCGCAGCAGGGGCGCCGCGCCGTACTGGCCGCCGGAGTAGGACTGCTTGACGCCGGCGAAGGTCCAGCCCTCCAGCAGCAAGGACGCCGCGACCAGCATGCGCGGCGTGGGCGCGGTTCCGGCCCGTTCGGTCCACCAGGAGAGCCGCCGCCGTGCCCGCAGCACCCGCCACGCCCGGTCCGACACCGCCCGGCGGTCGCCGGAGCCGATGAAGCGCCGCGCCCGGAAGAAGTCGTTGGCCACGGCGTCGGCCGGGCGGCGGGGATGGGCGTCGATCTCGGTCAGCAGCTCGATCGAGGCGGCCAAGCGCGCGGCCGGGGTCACGCCGGCAGGATCATTGGAGAAGAGCGGGCAAGGCGTCGAGGCCGGGGATCGCCGTCGCCACGGCGCTGAGGCCGTACTCCTCGGGCTGGGCCTTGCGGTTGCACCAGAACACCCGGGCGCCGAACGCCGCAGCCGCCTGCGCGTCCCAGGCGTTGGACGACACGAAGGCGACCTGCTCTGGCGGCACGCCGAAGCGCCGGGTCATCAGGGCATAGACCCGCGGGTCCGGCTTGAACACGCCGACATCCTCGACGCTCAGCACGGCGTCCAGCAGCGGCGCCAGGCCCCCGTCCTGCACGGCGGCGTCCAGCATGGCGGGATCGCCGTTCGACAGGATGGCCGTCTGCACGCCCCGCGCCCGCAAGGCTTGCAGCGTGGGAACCGTGTCGGGATACGCCGGCAAGCGCCGGTAGGCGTCGCGCAGCAGATCCAGCACCGCCGGGTCGGTGATGCCGTGCCCGGCGGCGACGAACGCCAAGGCATCCTGCGTGACCTGCCAGAAAGTCCGATGGTGGCCAGGACCCATCAGCGAGCGGACCCAGGCATACTCAAGCTGCTTGGTCCGCCATTCCGCGCTGATCCGCTCCCAATCGGGCGGCAGGCGGTCGGCGTGGCGCTGCATGGCGGCATGCACGTCGAGCAGGGTGCCGTAGGCATCGAACACCGCGACCCGGATGCCGCTCCCGCCGCTTGCAGCCGCGGCGCTCATGGCTCCTGCCGGTAGTTCGGCGACTCCCGGGTGATCGCCACGTCGTGCACGTGGCTTTCCCGCAGCCCGGCGCCGGTGATGCGGCGGAACCGGGCGTTGCGTTGCAGCTCGTCGATGGTGGCGCTGCCGGTGTAGCCCATGCCCGCCCGCAGGCCGCCGACCAATTGGTGCACCACCGCGGCGACCGGCCCCTTGTAGCCGACCCGGCCCTCAATCCCCTCCGGCACCAGCTTCAGCGTGTCCTTGATCTCCTGCTGGAAATACCGGTCGGCCGAGCCGCGCGCCATGGCGCCGATGCTGCCCATGCCGCGGTAGCTCTTGAAGGAGCGGCCCTGGTACAGGAACACCTCGCCCGGCGCTTCTTCCGTCCCGGCCAATAGGCTGCCCACCATCGCGCAGTCCGCCCCGGCGCCGATGGCCTTCACCAGATCGCCCGAGGTGCGGATGCCGCCGTCGGCGATGGCCGGCACGCCGCGCTCGCGGCAGGCGGCGGCGGTTTCCAGCACGGCGGTGAACTGCGGCACGCCGACGCCGGCG